>JANYBE010000582.1 GCA_025360945.1 Rhizobacter sp.
GCTGCCGCGGCGAGGAACGCCGTGCCGGTCACGCTCGAGCTCGGCGGCAAAAGTCCGCAGATCGTGTTCGCCGACGCCGACCTTGACGCGGCACTCCCCTTGCTCGTCAGTGCCGGGATTCAGAACGCAGGGCAGACCTGCTCGGCGGCCTCGCGCATCCTCGTCGAGCGACCCGTGTTCGAGGCCGTGCGCGAGCGTATGGCCGAGCGCTACCGCGCGCTGCGCATCGGGCCGGCGATAGCCGACCTCGACATGGGCCCGGTGATCTCGGCGCGCCAGCAGCAAATAGTCGAGCACTTTCTCGCGCTCGGCCGCGAGAGCGGCCTGCGCATTGCCGCGCAGGGCGCGCTGCCGGCCGGCTTGCCCAGTGGCGGTTGCTACGTGCGACCGACCTTGTTCGACGACGTGCCCGCCGAGCACCCGCTCGCGCAGCAGGAGATCTTCGGCCCGGTGCAGGTGCTGATCGCGTTCGACGGCGAGGCGCAAGCCGCGAAGATCGCTAACGGCACCGCGTTCGGCCTCGTCGCCGGTGTCTGGACGCGCGAGGGCGGGCGGCAGATGCGCATGGCGCGCGCGCTCAAATGCGGCCAGGTCTTTATCAACAACTACGGCGCGGGCGGTGGCGTCGAGCTGCCGTTCGGCGGCGTGCGCCACTCGGGTCACGGCCGTGAGAAGGGCTTCGAGTCGCTGTACGGTTTCTCGACCCTGAAGACGGTCGCGATCCATCACGGATGACAAGGACAGGCTCATGAGACTCGAAGGCAAGGTGGCCATCGTCACCGGCGGTGGTCCCGGTTTCGGCGCCGGTATCGCGAAGAAATTCATTGCCGAGGGCGCGCGCGTACTGATCGCGGACCGCGATGACGCGGGCGGCCGAGCGCGTGGCCACGGCGCTTGGCGCGTGCGCGCGCAGCCCGCGCGTCGATGTAGCGAACGCCACCGATGTGAAGACGATGATCGATGCCGCGCACGAGCTGTTCGGCGGCCTCGACATCCTCGTCAACAACGCCGGTGTGTCACACCTGCCGCAGCCGCTCGAGGACGTGACGGGAGGACGACTTTGACCGCATCCTCGGCGTCAACGTGAAGGCGATCTACCTCGCGGTCAGAGCCGTTGTGCCGCGCTTCAAGGCGCAGAAGAATGGCGTGATCCTGAACATCGCCAGCACCGCCGTGAGCCCACGCCCGCGCCTGACCTGGTACAACGCGAGCAAGGGCTGGGTCATCACCGCGACGCGCTCGATGGCGGTCGAGCTCGCGCCGTTCGGCATCCGTGTGGTCGCGTTGAACCCGGTCGCCGGGGAGACGCCGCTGCTAAAGACCTCCATGGGCGAGGACACGCCCGAGATGCGCGCGAAGTTCCTCGCCACCATCCCGATCGGCCGCTTCTCGACGCCCGAGGATCTCGGCAACGCCGCCTGCTTCCTGAGCAGCGACGAGGCCTCGATGATCGCCGGGGTGGCGATGGAAGTGGACGCCGGGCGCTGCATCTGAGCGCCTTGCCCAAGCTCTTTCGGCGCCGGCAGGTCTGGCTGCCTACCTGGCGGGGCGCACTGCTGCTGCTCGCCGCGGTGACAGCCATAGTCGTGCTTCTCGGTCTCAACGCCTATGCGCTGCTCGCGCCCAGCCAACCGGCGAGAGGCCCTGCTGGCACGGGCGCGCGCACGCTCGTTGTCGAGGGCTGGCTGAATCATGATGAGCTCGAGCAGGCCGTGGTCGCCGTGCGCGCAGGTCACTACGAGCGCGTGCTGGCCACCGGCGGGCCGATCACGTCATGGTCCGAGGGCTCGGAGTGGCACGACTACGCGGCGCGCGCCGCTGCCTACCTGCGCGCGAACGGCGTCACAGGCGTGCCGATCATCCAGGTGCCGGCACCCGCGTCGGCGCAGGACCGGAGCTACCTCAGCGCGGTGATGGTGCGCGACTGGGCGCAGCAATCAGGCGTCACACTGGCGGCGATCGATCTGTTCTCGGCCGGTGTGCACGCGCGCCGATCGTGGCTGGTGTACCGCATGGCCCTGGGCGACGGTGTCGAGGTCGGCGTGCTCGCGGCATACCCGACGGAGTACGACGCACGCTGGTGGGCCAGCAGCGCTGGCGCGAAGAGTGTGCTCGGCGAGGTGCTGAGCCTAGGATGGACGAAGTGCTGCTTCTGGCCCGACCCGCCGGGATCGCACGAGGAACGCTGGGCCGTGCCGCCCTCGCGCACACGCTAGTGTAGTGCGCCATAAATAACGGAACTTAAGTGGTGACCTGACCACCAACTATGCTGGAGGTCTTTGCCATGCGAGTTGCCAA
>JANYBE010000042.1 GCA_025360945.1 Rhizobacter sp.
AGGTCGTGCGCTCGACGCCGTCGAGCACGCCGATGCGGTCGATCAGCGCGTCAAGCTCGCCGATCGACGCCGCCGCGACGATCGCGATCAGGTCGAACGGGCCGCTAACCGAATGCAGCACGCGCACCTCCGGGATACGGCGCAGCGCGACTTCGATCGCTCCGCTGCGCTTGGGCGCGAGCGTGATCAGCACATGGGCGCGCACCAGATTCGCCTCGAGCTCGTCGGGCACGCTGATGGTGAAGCCCGAGATCACACGCTGGCGCTGCAGGCGCTCCATGCGGCTTTGCACCGTGGTGCGCGAAAGCTTGAGCTTGCGCGCCAGCTCGGCTGTCGGGGCACGCGCATCGTCGCGCAGCAGCGCGAGCAAAGCCCGGTCTGTGCCGTCGAGGATGACTTCGGACATTTTGTCAATCCAATACATTCAATATGCCGAAGTATGGACTCCATTTCGTCTTATTTGACGATGCATTTTGCACCGACTTCCCGAAGAATCGGATCGACCTGTTCAGTCGGAGAAACCCATGAAAGACATTCTCGTCATCGGTGGTGGCAAGATCGGTTCGGTCGTGGCCGCGCTGCTCGCCGACACCCCAGAAGCGAACGGCTACTGCGTCACCGTCGCGGACCGCTCGGCCGCGTTGCTGGCCCAGCTCACGCCTGGCGGCAACCCGCGCCTGAACACGCTCGTGCTCGACGTGACCGACGAGGCCCAGCTGCACGACGCGCTGCAAGGCCGTTTTGCCGTACTCAGCGCCGCGCCCTACCACCTGACCTTGCGGGTGGCGCGGGCCGCCGTTCAGGCCGGCGTGCACTACCTGGACCTCACCGAAGACGTGGCCAGCACGCGCGCGATCCGGGCACTGGCCCAGGGCGCGAGCACTGCCCTCATCCCGCAATGCGGCCTCGCACCCGGCTTCATTTCGATCGCCGCCGCCGATCTGGCGCGCAGCTTCGATTCGCTCGACTCGGTACGCATGCGCGTCGGCGCCCTGCCCGCCTACCCAAGCAATGCGCTGAACTACAACCTGACCTGGAGCACCGAGGGCGTCATTAACGAGTACTGCGAGCCCTGCGAAGCGATCGTGGACGGCCAACCGCGCGAGGTTCCGGCGCTGGAAGAGCGCGAAGAGTTCTCGCTCGACGGCGTGCTGTACGAGGCCTTCAACACCTCGGGTGGCCTGGGCACGCTGTGCGAGACGCTGGCCGGCAAGGTGCGCACCCTGAACTACCGCACGATCCGCTACCCCGGCCACGCCGCGATCATGAAGGCGCTGCTGCACGACCTGCGCCTGAAGGAGCGGCGAGACGTGCTGAAGGACATCCTCGAACAGGCCTTGCCGGCGACGATGCAGGACGTGGTCATCGTGTTCGTCACGGTCGCCGGCCAGCGCGGCGGCCGCCTGCAACAGGAGACCTACGCGCGCAAGATCTACAGCCACGTGCTCGCCGGCCAGATGCGCAGCGCGATCCAGATCACGACCGCATCCAGCCTGTGCGCGATGCTGGACCTGCTCGCCGCGGGCGATTTGCCGCAGCGCGGTTTTATTCGCCAGGAGGAAGTGCCGCTCGCCGCCTTCCTCGGCAACCGCTTCGGCCGCGTCTACGCGATGGATGAGCTCGCTCGCGCCGCGTAGACCAATAAGGCCATTTTGTGACCGATCAGTGCATCTAATCGCGTAAAGTCAGCGTACCGGCTTTGTTGGGGCAGTGTTGCCCCGCCGAATTAGGGAGCGCTGACATGGCCGACAACACTGCCGCCGCAGTCCACTGGGTCGAACAAGGCCTGGTGCCCGACCGCGTCGTGCGGCTCGGCATCCGCCGCTTGTTGAAGGCCCGCCTGATCGAGATGCACGATGACGACGCGGGGGCAAGCGCCGCGCTGGCCCAGTCGTTTCTCGACGAATTGCGCGGCGCGCCGCTAGCGCTATTGCCCGAGAAGGCCAACGAGCAGCATTATGAAGTTCCCGCCGCGTTCTTCGGCGCAGTGCTCGGCCCGCAGCGCAAGTACAGCGGGTGCCTCTGGACCGCCGACACGCACACACTGGCCCAGGCCGAGGACGCCGCGCTGCAAGTCACCTGCACACGCGCCGGCCTGGCCGACGGCCAGCACGTGCTGGAGCTCGGCTGCGGCTGGGGCTCGATGACGCTGTGCATGGCCGAGCGCTATCCACACAGTCACATCACCGCGCTGTCGAACTCATCCTCGCAACGTCAGTACATCGAGACCCAGGCCGCCCAGCGCGGCCTCACGAACGTGCGCGTGATCACCCGCGACATGAACGACTTTGACACCGCCGAGCGCTTCGACCGCATCGTTTCGGTCGAGATGTTCGAGCACCTGCGCAACTGGCCGCAGGCCTTCGCCCGCGTCGCGCGCTGGCTGAATCCGCAGGGCCGCTTCTTCATGCACGTGTTCGCGCACCGCGGCGCGCCGTACGCGTTCGTCGAGCGCGACGCGAGCGACTGGATGAGC
>JANYBE010000068.1 GCA_025360945.1 Rhizobacter sp.
CCGCGCCGATATTTCCCGAGGCACCGGCTCTGTTCTCCACAATCACCGGTTGGCCCCAGCGCGAGCTGAGTTTCTCCGCGACGAGGCGTGGCAGTAGGTCGACTGAGGTCCCGGCCGAGAACGGCACGATGATCTTGACCAGCCTGCTGGGATAGTGGTCCTGCGCACCCGCCACTTCGGGCACGCCGACGAGGCCTGCCGCCGTGACCACTGCGCCGAGGAAAAGCGTCAACGTCTTGCCCATCTGCATCTCCTTTGATCGAGTCCGCTCTCAGCAACTGCATTGGCGACTCGGACGGAGAAATCGTAGGAGCAGTGTTGGCTTGGGCTCTGAGGCGGTTGTCCCGTTCCGAGACCGAATTTCTGGACTTGAAGGGAGCGTTCCGGGGCAGATGTCCCGAAACCGGCGTCAGCGTGAGGCGCCCAAGCCGAGGCCTACCTCTCGCGCGCGAACAATCGCCTGCGCGCGGCTGTGCAGGTCGAGCTTGCCCAGAATGGAGGACAGGTGATTGCGCGCAGTCTTCTCGTGAATGCCGAGCCGGCAAGCGATTTCGGTGTTGGTCAGACCTTGGGCGACGAACTCCAGGATCTCCTTCTCGCGCGCCGTCAGTTCATCCAGCCGCAGCCCACCCGGCTCGGTCGAGATCGACGCTATCGGGAGAAACCCTTCGAGCGCTTCGACAAGCTGTTGCCAGGCAGGTTCGTGCTCCAGAAGGATCAAATTGCGACTATCGAGCGGGACGAACCTCGCCCCCGGAATGAGCCCCGCCAGCGCGCGCCCCTCCTCGAACGGCACGCGGATGGCGCCGCGCGGATGTAGCACGAGCGTCGGACACCGGACAAGCGGTGCGAGGGTACTCACGTCGGACGCGAACCAGGCCCGCATCAAGCCGGCGGCGTTCTGCGGCGAGGCCGATAGACACATCAGCTCGTTGAACGAGTGCCACTGCTCTACCGTGCCATCGGGGAGGAACTGGCTCACGAAGAGTTGCCGGAACGAGGGATCGTCCTTGCCCCACCCCACCTCTATAAGGCGCAGCAGGGTCTCTTCCTCCGCAAGTTGCTCCGGGGTCGTGCAGCGCGCAAAGCGCCCGCGAATGAAAGGCCCATACAGGAGGAGATGACTCACGCGGTCGGGGTGGCGAGCGGCATAGGCGACGGCAATCGCCCCGCCTCCCGCGAAGCCGAACAATGCGAACTGCTCGAGTCCAGCCGCTTCGACAACCGCTTCCAGATCCTCGACGTACTTCTCGAAGGAAAAGTCGACCTTGAGGCGGTCGGAGAGTCCGCAGCCGCGTGGGTCATAACGAATGAGCCTGTGGCGACGGGTGAGCTCTGTCAGCCAGGGATTCCATGCTGGACTGTGCCAGTCATGGTCGAGATGAGTCACCCAATTGGCGGCCTTCACCAACGGTGGCCCGTTGCCGGCGGCCGCGTAGGCGATGCGCACCCCGTCAGGGCTGCGGCAGAACCGAATCTGCTGGTTGGGGTGAGGGATGTCCACAAGGCTCACGAAGCTGGTGCGTTCTCTCGAGTCTCCTCGATCTTGCGCTCGTTGGAGATGCATGTGTTCCACTTCGTGGCTTGCAGGCTTTGTCGCGCTTCAAGCCTACAACGCATCACGCTCGCTCACGGAGCCGTTGAGCGACCGGTTTGAAGTGCATGCCGAGAGCGGCAGCTCGTGGCCGGGAGCGCAAGTACGCCATCCGCACCAGCCGCCACAGGTGGCCGGCATGCGAGTTCTGAGCGGCTGCTCCAGCTACCCACAACGAAGAGCCGGACCCGGCCACTACCGGACAGTCGCGAACGGCAGCTTTGGAGCAACGTACCTGTAAGACGCCGTGGAGCGCGGGCAGCCCGTTGGAGAGCGTCAAGCAGCGTGTCCGGTAAAACGACATTCAGGATGGCCGGTTGGACGGGGATGAATGTCGCTGGTTCAGTGGGTCATGGGCTGGGGTCCTTTGGCTGTTTGTCGTTGTCGCTGGATGATTGACGTCGGCGG
>JANYBE010000053.1 GCA_025360945.1 Rhizobacter sp.
GAACTGGTGATCCCGAAAAAGAACCAGGAGATCACGGTCATCGGCGAGGTGCAGAACGCGACCTCGCACCTGTATGACCCGGAACTCGGGCGCGATGACTACATTGCGCTGAGCGGCGGGACGACGCGCCAGGCGGACATCAAGAAGGTGTACGTCGTACACGCCGATGGCAGCGTGGATGCGACGCGCGTACGTTGGTGGATTCCGCACACGGGCTCGAGCGTCATCCGACCCGGTGACACGGTGGTCGTGCCGCTCAATGCGGAACGGACGCCGGCACTGCCGGTCTGGCAGGCGGTCACGACGATCCTGTACAACATTGCGATCGCTGCGGCCGCGGTGCATTCGCTGTGAGCGCGGCGGCACCGGAAGGGAAAATCAGACTGTACACGCCTGCACCCGTTGATTTATTGCTGGCAGTGGCTTATTGCTGGGGGCACCGTAAGTGGATCGCCATGGTTTCTGTGGTAGCGGCGGGGCTGGCTGCCGCTTATGCATGGAACGCGCAGCCTTGGTATCGCGCTGAGACTACCGTAATGCAGGTAGATCGCAGAAGTGGAACCGCTTCGCTCCCAAGCAATCTTGGTAACCTCGCAAGCCTCGCGGGACTGAGCTTGCCCGCGTCCTCAAGCGGACAGGAATCGATGGCGATGCTGCGATCTAAGTCACTTGCGCGTGAGTTCATCCTGGCGCATGGAATCGTTGACGAGATGCGTTCGGACAACTGGCTGCCGCTTGTCGGGGTTAGGTTGCATGACCAGCGGACAGCGGTCGACTACTTCGACAAATACGTGCGAACGATCTCAGAGGACAAGCGCAGCGGGTTGGTTACTGTGTCGATAGACTGGAAGTCGCCCGATGTCGCGGCTACTTGGGCGAATGATCTGGTCGACCTCGCGAACTCCAAGTTGCGCGCACAGGCCGAAGAGGAGGCGTCCACGAACGTCAGATTTCTGCGCGAGCAGCTTTCGGGGACAGCGATCGTGGCGCTGCAGCAGTCGATCGGCAGGTTGTTGGAATCGGAAACGCAGAAGCTGATGCTGGCCAAGGGCAACGAACAGTTCGCCTTTAGGACGATCGACATCGCGACGCCCCCGATTAAGCGGATCCGCCCGCAGCGCATCGCCATCGTCGTAGCGACGTTTCTAATGGGGGGCGTCGCGGCAGCGATGGCAATGCTTGCCAGGCAAATGATGCGCAATCCGCTGGCTTTGCGGCGCCATAATCGAACTGCGCCGCATGATCCCGGAGTTCTGAGGGACTAGGATGATCAAGTTTGCGTTGGTTGGTTGTGGCCGCATCGCCAAGCGGCATGCCGAGTTGCTTGGCCTGGGACAGGTGCGTGGCGCCAGTCTGGTGGCAGTGTGTGACATCCGAACGGAGCGGGGCGACGCCTTCGGGCGACGCTTCGGTGTCACGGCGTACACTTCTTTCGATGAGATGCTCCTACGCAAGGACATCGACGTCGTAACAGTGCTGACGCCTAGCGGAACGCACGCCGACTTCGCAATCCGTGCGGCTCGCAGCGGTCGCCACGTCGTGGTCGAGAAGCCGATGGCCCTCACGCTCGAGGATGCGGATCGCATGGTCGACGCTGCTGACGCCGCCGGCGTGCGACTGTTCGTCGTCAAGCAGAACCGCCGGAATGCCACGCTGCGCCTGCTGAAGCGGGCGATTGACGAGGGCCGATTTGGCAAGATCTATGCTGTCGCGATGAATGTGTTTTGGTCGAGGCCGCAGGAGTACTACGACAGCGCCAAATGGCGCGGCACCTGGGAGTTTGACGGCGGCGCGTTCATGAATCAGGCCAGCCATTACGTGGACCTGCTCGACTGGATCGTCGGCCCGGTCGAAAGCGTGATGGCCTACACCGGCACGCTGGCGCGTGATATCGAGGTTGAAGACACCGGCGTGGCGGCGCTGAAATGGCGCAACGGCGCCATGGGCTCGATCAACGTGACGATGCTGACCTACCCGAAGAACCTCGAAGGCTCGATCACCATCCTCGGCGAGAAGGGCAGCGTGCGCATCGGTGGCGTGGCCGTCAACGAGATCGAGCACTGGGCCTTCGACGCGCCGCACCCGATGGACGCGCAGCGCGACGACGCGAGCTACCAGACCACGTCCGTCTACGGCTTCGGCCACCCGCTGTACTACGACAACGTGATCCGCACTCTGCGCGGCGAGGCCGTGCCCGAGACCGATGGGCGCGAAGGGCTGAAGTCGCTCGAGCTGCTGATCGCGATGTACCGCTCGGCGCGCGACGGACGCAAGGTCAACCTGCCGCTCGACTACTGAGTTGTTCGGCGAAATGGCGACCGTGATCCACCCCTCGGCCATCGTCGACGACGGCGCGTTGCTCGGTGCCGGCTGCCGCGTGTGGCACTTCGTCCACATCAGTGCGGGCGCTCGCATCGGCAAGAGCTGTTCGTTTGGGCAGAACGTATTCGTCGCCAACGACGTGACCATCGGCGACAACGTGAAGATCCAGAACAACGTGTCGGTCTACGACGCCGTCACGCTGGAAGACGATGTGTTCTGTGGGCCGAGCATGGTCTTCACCAACGTGCACAACCCGCGCGCCGCAGTGGCGCGCAAGAGGGAGTACCGGCCGACGCTGGTGAAGCGTGGCGCGACGCTGGGCGCCAACTGCACGATCGTCTGCGGCACGACGGTGGGGCGCTACGCCTTCGTCGGTGCTGGTGCGGTGGTGAGCCGCGACGTGGCGGACTTTGCACTCGTCGTTGGTGTGCCGGCGAAGCGAATCGGCTGGATGAGCCGGCGTGGTGAACGGCTGACCTTCGTCGACGGCGAGGCCACGTGCCCGGCGACCGGCGAGCGCTACGTGCTGCGCGACGGTGTATGCAATTTGTTCGACGAGGCCGCTGCGTGAGCGACAACAAGCTTCAGTTCATCGACCTGAAGAGCCAGTACGCGGCGCTGAAGGACAGCATCGCGCAACGAATGCAGCGCGTGCTGGACCACGGGCAATACATAATGGGCCCGGAGGTCAAGGAGCTCGAAGCGCAGCTCGCTGGGTACACCGGCGCCGAGCACTGCATCACTGTCGCCAGCGGCACCGAAGCGCTGCTGATCTCGTTGATGGCGCTCGGCCTGAAACCAGGCGACGAAGTCATCACGACGCCGTTCACCTTTGCCGCCACGGCCGAGATGATCGTGTTGATCGGTGGCGTGCCGGTGTTCGTCGACATCGAGCCGGACACCGGCAACATCGACGCCGCGTTGATCGAGGCGGCGGTGACGCCACGCACCCGGGCCATCATGCCCGTGGGCCTGTACGGCCAGGTAGCCGACATGAGTGAGATCAACGCGATCGCGGCGCGCCACGGCCTCGCAGTGATCGAGGACGCGGCGCAGAGCTTCGGCGCCACTTACAAAGGGCGCAAGAGCTGCAATCTGTCGACCCTCGGCTGCACCAGCTTCTTCCCGAGCAAGCCGCTGGGCTGCTACGGCGATGGCGGCGCCGTGTTCACCAGCGACGACGCGCTGGCGACCGCCTGCCGCGAGATCCGTGTGCACGGCCAGAGCGCGCGTTACACCCATACGCGCGTCGGCGTCGGCGGGCGCATGGACACGCTGCAATGCGCGATCGTGCTCGCCAAGCTCGAGCGCTTCGAGTGGGAGCTTTCGCAGCGCCTCGCGCTCGGCATGCGCTATGGCGAACTGCTGGCCGATATGCCGGGCGTGCGCCGGCTCGCGGTGCGTGCGGATCGTGATTGCGTCTGGGCACAGTACACCGTGTTCGTCGACCGCCGCGCCGACGTGCAGGCGGCGTTGAACGCGCAGGGCATCCCCACGGCCGTCCACTACCCACGCCCGCTGCACCGCCAGCCGGCCTATGCGCATTGGCATCGTGAAGGCGCGGAACTCGTCCACAGCGTCGCGGCCGCTGAGCAGGTGCTGAGCCTGCCGATGAGTGCCGACCTCACACACGCCGACCAGGACCGCGTGGTGGCTGCGCTCGCGAGCGTGCTGGCAACAACGTGAAGCCGCAGTCCGAGGTGGACTTTTCGGCGCTCTACGACGAGCA
>JANYBE010000054.1 GCA_025360945.1 Rhizobacter sp.
CATTGCGAGTAGGACGGCACAGAGCACGGTCCAGTAGTCCGACGAGCCGCGAACTCGATTGGGGATTCTTGCGGGCTCTTCCATGCCCAATTTTCGTACCGGGCGCGCCCGGCAGACAATACTCGACTTAGGGGATTGCCCGACCAGCGCGTCGCAAGGGCAACGCGATCGACAGTGTGCCGGATCCGTTCGCGGTCGCCTTTGAGGGCATCGTCAACGACCGCAGATGCGTTGGGTGTGAAAAAGCGGCCTCGGATCGCTCCGGGCCGCTCTCGGTGAGCGCGCTCGCTCAGATCTTGCGGCGACGCGCGATGAATCCTATGGCACCCAGGCCGGCGAGCATCAAGGCATACGTGCTCGGCTCAGGCACCGGCGTGATCGAGAAAGTTGCCGTCAAGTTTTCGGTCATGGTCGCGCCGCTACTGCTCATCGCACCGAGGTCGCCGAATGACACATTCAAGAGGCCGTTCGATCCGAGGTCGTAGCTCAAGGCGCTCGGGGTAGAGAACGTGAGTGTGTCGACCGGACCGGTTGAACTCCATTGGTACAGGAGATCGATCTGGTGCGTGATGCCATTGACGGTGAAGTCGATCGGCGTGTCGAACGACGGCGTCAGCGCACAGCTCGTGCAGTTGACACCGACGACGAAGGTCAACAGACCGATGGCGGCCGACACCGGGCTGCTCACGTCAAGCGGGCCACCCGGCAGCGACGAGTAGTTGAACTGGTCGTAGATGGTCGGAAAGTCCGCGCCCAGACCGGACGATGCGAAGTCCGCGCCGGAGTACGTGATGCTCTGAGCCGAAGCGCCACCAGAAGCAAGGGCCAGCAATGCGCTGGCGGTCAACGCGAGAACACTGCGAGAGAACATGGTCGAACTCCTCGAAATCGATGTTGGAACTTGGCACTGGTTATAGGCCGCGCCACTCAAGCCGACGCAACGTGAAGCGAGTGTCGCTGCAATGCGTGCGGCACGACAGCCCCCAGGCAGGGGGTGGTTCAACGGCCCCGAGGAAGACCGCCGCTTTGCACCGCTCGTTGGTCCGCCAACAGTCTGCGCCAGATCGCGTGAGGTCTGGCTGTGTCAAAACCATCGCTAACAGCTGCCCCAAAGCTTGCCCCTAGCGTTCGCTGAAGGGCTGGGGAGGGATTCATCGCCCGTCGTCGCAAGACCTGAGCGAGCACGCTCAGTGGGAGCGTTTAGGACGATCTGCGGTTGCCTTCTCTGACTGTCGCTTCTTTCAGGGATCGTTGCAATCACCGAATCAGCCTGACAGCGCGCGGCGGGCTATTCGCCGGCGAATCAGCAACGCGACTGCGATGACAGCGAGTCCGCCCACGCCAATTCCGAGCGCGACCCCGTCAAGAGTGACGAGCCGCGTCCTCGTCGCCTTGCATTCGACAAGAACGTTGGACGCCTCACTCGGCGCCCGCTCGTTCGGTCGCTCGAAGCTGGCCACGGCAAGCAGCGCGTCGATGCAATCGGGCTGACTGAGTTCGGCAATGGTAAACATGGAGGCCGCGATTGCCACGACCGCGACACCTGTCCACCAGACCGTCCACATCAACAGTCGATTCATCGCGCACTCCGCATGAGGTTGCACAACTGTACCGGCATCTGCGTGGCCCGCGCATACTGCTGCTTCAAGTATGCGGAGGCAGATAGGGAGGTAGTTCAACCTCTTGACGGCGTGCGCAAGAACATCGTGCACACTGCTGCAAGTCTCGCCACCGAGCAATTTCACCTTGCCCAGCAAATTTGCCGGCAAGAGAATGGGCCGCCTCCCGCCATGGTCGGTCCGCTGCTGACGGCAATCGCCACCGACTACCTGGCGTTATATCAAGGCTAGACAACTGGCCCGAAAAACACGCGCGGCGCCCCGACCTGGGTGTCGCTTGGCCCAGACCTGATGCGAGACCGCTTACTGAAAGACGTCGCGCACGCCTCAACAAAACATGATCAGTCCGCGATATTGATCCAGAACGTGATCGTACTTTCCGAGCGTTCGACCCTCGAAAACCGACCGCGTACGTAGCCGCTCCAGATCCCGTAGGCAGGAAAGCCCCACAAGACCGGCGCCAACAGAATCTTGTCCATCGGGGAGGCCATAGGCTCACGATGCGAAAAGTGCGACTCAATGGCGAGCGCGAGGGCGCATAGGACGAAGTATGCGATTGCGATGATGCGCCACGACTTGTCGGTCATTGCGACTCTGCGAGCCCGTGCGACATGGTGGATCCTTTCGGGGTCATCGTTGCGCGATCGGTTCAGCCCGTCGGCGCGGGCAAACGGGCGGTACCGCACGAGACGAATTGCGCATTCGCGGTCGCTTGCCTAGTGCACTTCGGCAAGGGCTTCAAATGGCTCTTGCTCCGCCAGGGCCTCTGTCATGCATGTCATCGTGAACGCCGCGGGCAAATCAATAGTTCGCCGGTAACTCTGCGAAGTTGCCCTCGAACCGAACGCTGTCAGCGATGCCACGCACCCGCTACCCAAATCCACGAATTGCCGCCGTCGAAGCGCCATACCCAGTGGCCTGGTACCCAGAAGTGCTGTGGCGAGGGCGCGATTGTGATCTGCTCGACGATAACCGTGGGCATCGGCGGAACGGCCTGTCGCACCCATTGGCCGTGGATCCACGCCCAATCATTTCCCTCCCACTTCCAGTGGCCGCTGACCCAGCCGTAGCCCGACCCAGGCTGCAGACCGCGATCCTCGTGAACTGCGGCTGGCATGTGACGAACGACCACCGCGTGCGTCGCCACAGGTTCGCGCACCACCACGGTCTCGCGCGTCACGCACGCGCTCAGCAAGCCGGCTGCGGCGAGCACCAAGAGCAGGCTTGCTGCGCGGCGGCGGCGCGATACCGATGCGTAAGTGAAAGGGTCACGGTGAACAGACATCGAGGGCTCCATTTCGTTTCTGACAGAAGTGACTGCCTGCAGTAGCCAAATGGCCGGCGCATGTCAGCTCAAGGATCGAATCTACACAAGCGAAATCCATTTGCACTCGCCAGATCTCGGTGATTCCGCCAAATCGGACACACTTCAAACGCGAACCACACCGAGTCGATTCGAGGCACCCAGCTCAAAGTTCGGAAAGACGTAGACAAGCTGCTCATCCAACAACCCGCTATGCCGCTCGCAGACCTCTGCAAGCACGGTCCGGAAATCGGTTGTGATGGCCAGATCGCGCCCTTCGTAGAGCACACTCGAATCGAGCCCTGGCCAGCGCCCATGCACCTTGCCACCAGCAACGCGGCCACCCAGCAGCCACATTACATTCCCGTGCCCATGGTCCGTGCCGCCATTGCCGTTCTGCCGCACTGTGCGCCCAAACTCGGAGATCACCACAACTGCCGTGTCGTCGAAAACCGGACCCAGCCCCGCCGCCAGCGCGGCCAATCCCTGACCCAGGGGTTGGAGCCGGTTGGCCAGCTGCCCAGTTGCTGCGCCCTGGTTCGCGTGCGTGTCCCAACCGCCCAAGGCCATGAACGCGAGTTGCACGCGCGAATCGTTGCGCATCAGCTTGCCCAACCGGGCCGCGTCGTCTGGAAATCCGTTCGGCAGCGGTGCGCCATTGTTGGCGGCCTCCATCTCGCGCTCCACGTTGACCTGGTTCATCGAGCCCATCACTTCGCGATGAGCCTGCTGCGACTCCTGGTAGGCGCGGGACATCTTGTCGTCTCCGGCATAGAGCTGGCCGAACGCATCGCCCACCTTCGGTCGATCGAGCAACGTGGCCTTCGCAGAGCCGCTGCCCGAAGCAATGTTGGCTACCGGGTTGCGTCCCGAGTAGATGCGCGGCAGCACGGGCCCTACGCTCACCGCGCGGGTCGCGCTGACCCGCTGGCCTGTGTCGCTTGGCAGCACACCAAGCAAGCGATTGAGCCAGCCGTCTGACGTCGCTTTGCGGCCAGGTGTGGCCGATTCCATGTAGTCCTGAGCATCAAAGTGCGAGCGTGTGGCATCTGGGGATCCAGTGGCATGCACGAAGGCCAGCTTGCCCGATTGCCACAGGGGCATCAGCGGCGCGAGGGCCGGATGCAGTCCGAAGCGCCCGTCGAGATCGAGCGCGCCGCCCTCGGTGCCGGGTCGTCCGAGCGCAATTGAAGACCTGGCGCGATAGTAGGCCGAATCCGAATACGGTACGACCACGCTCAGACCGTCGACGGCGCCGCGCAGAAAGATCACGATGAGGCGACGTTGAGCAAGGCTCGGTGTGGCCGAGGCCGATACCGCCGCCCAAGCGGTTCGCCCGACAGGGAGAAGCAGCCCCGCGCCGATGGCGCTTGCATTCTTGAACAGCTCTCGTCGCAGCATGATGCGTTTCTTCCCTTGATCAATAGCGCATGAAGTCGGGACTGCCGAGCACGAGCGCCGCGCGCAGGGTCGGGTCGGACTGTGCAACCGCGGCGCGCGTCTTGGCGGATATGCCTTCGCCCAAAGTGGGCAGCAGCGACTCGGCATCGACAGGTGCAGTGGTCCATGCCGGAGTGAAACCGCCGTCCACGCCCTTGTCCGCCGCGCGTTGCAGCGCCCGCGTCCCGGCGCCGCCAGCATCTGACGCGTCCATAGGACGTGCGAACGGCAGCTTGCCTGAGGCGAACGCCGTGGCGAAGTTGATGCGACGCGTGACGCCGTCAGGGTTCAACCATGCCGCTTCGGTGTTCTTGTAGCCGTCTGGTGTAGGGCAGCCGTAGAGCGGCATACCAAGCTGGTAGAGCGTTGCCAGTAGCGGGCGCACGTTGGTCACTGGCAGGTTGGATGCGCGAGCCGCCGACACCACGTATCGATACGGGGGCTTGAACTTGGCCCCGCGATACATCGGATCGCGGAATTCGCTGCTGTCGAACAGGGTCTTCAGCACGGCGCCAATATCACCTGCGCTGTCGACGAATCGCCGCGAGAGGCGATCGACGAGTGCCGGCGGCGGGTCGTCCGCGACAAAGTATTGAGCGAGCTCGTGCGCAAGATGTTGCGCCGTGGCTGGATGCGACGCCAGCACGTCGAGCGCCCATTCACCCTCGGCTTGCCCATGTCCCGCGACGTGGCGACCGAGCCATTCCTTGTCGCCGTTGTCGTGTCGCTGCGCGTCGAAGGAGAAGATCGAGTCGCCGCCGCGACCGCGCGGATTCAGCGTCCATCCGGTGAGCATGCGTGCGAGCTCCGTCACATCCTTCTGGGTGTAGCCGCCATCCACGCCCAGTGTGTGCAGTTCCATCAGCTCGCGGGCGTAGTTTTCGTTCAAACCGCTGGACTTGGCCAATGGACTAGCACCGCGCTGCGCGTGATAACCGGGCGCCGTCGACAGCCAGTTGTCGAGGTAGAAGAGCATCGCCGGGTGATGGGCGGTGGCGCCCAGCAGGTCACGGAAGCGACCCATCGCATAGGGGCGGATCGCTTCGCGCTCGTAGTTCTCCACCAGCACGCGATCGAGACCTTTGCCACTGAAGACGTTGAAGTGGTTGAACCAGAAGTCAACCATCACTTCCTGAAGCTGCCGAGGACTTTGAATGGCACTGAGCAATCGCTCTTCGCCGGACTCAAAGGCCACGCGCTGGTAGAACTCGCGCCGCTGGGCCTTGCCGTCCTCGTTGTCGTCTTTGGCAGCCTGGGCGGCCTGTCGGTACTGCGCAATCAGCTCGCGCTGCGACAGCTGGGTTAAGCCAAGGGCGCCGAGTTGTTGTCGCAGGCCTGCAGGCAGCGGGATGCGTCCCGGATGCAATTGCTCATCGATGTAGCGCTCGACGCCGATTTGCCGAACATGGGCAAGATCGCCCGGAGCTGGGCCATATCCAAGGCGATTGAGTACATGCAGTGCTTCGGCGTCCGAGGTCGGATCGGCAAATGCGGGGCCGCCCAGGAGCGCGAAGAGGCTCAAGGTGCCCACGCACAGTCTTGTGAGTTTGCACAACGCCATGGTTTCTTGCTTCCTGTCTCAATTTTCACACTTGACTCGACGAAGCAAGCCTCGCCGAATGGGGCGCGCGGGACACCGATCCGCAACGAACGCGCGCGGATCGGATGTCAAGGCGACGATTCGAACTTGGATCCGATAATCACTTGCCAATTTGCGTACTGACAGCGTTTTCTTGCTGGTTGAGTGTCTTCTGCTCTTGCTTGGTGATGTGGCCGCCGTTCTGGCTTGCCATCAGGCGCTCTTCCTTGCGGATCTGGTGATCTTCCTTGTGCAGGGACGCGGCCTGCGACTTGCTGAGCTCGCCTTCCTTGACCTCTGTCTTGATGCGCTTGTTCTGGTTGGCCAGGCGGTTGTTGACCTGCTCACGGCGTGGGTGGTTCTTCTGCCAGGTGGTGTCCTTCGGCTCGGCGGCCATGGCGCTTGAAGCTGCGGCGCCGATGAGGCTAGCCATCAAGGTCAGGGCCGCGATTTTGGATGCGCTATTCATGATCATTCCTTCAGGTTGTTGAGGGGCGCAGGCTTCTTGACCTGCGTGCAATCTCAACGGAAACGTGGCAATACCGTGCACCGGCTTTGCACTTGTTAACTTTAAAATGTGAAATAGTTGAGATACGGCGGAGTTTCGGCATGGAGGTATCGCTTGCGAAAGGCCAATCGCCTCCTTGATTTCATCGGAAACCGATGCCCGTGAATGGCCATCGCGACAAGCATCTGCGACTTGTCATCAATCACCGATGTGTCGCTTCGATAGTGCTGGCGCGCACCTGCAAATGCCCCGGGCGAACTTGCCACTGGCCGATGCGTCACAGTCGTCGTTGCGCGATGTCGGCCGTTCTCAAGTCGAGCCCAGACTACGATCGAGCGGCCGCAGCCGGGTTCGCCATGAGCGTGGTCGTCAGCATGCGGATTGCGGGTCACGCACGGGCGTCGCAGAAGTGCGGTGTCGAAGTGTCGCGTCCCCCCAGCACATTCTGCTTCTGCTCAGCGTCCCGTTGCCGCAGTCCGAATTGAGGTGCGCGCCCAAACGATGAAGCGCGGGTGCGGGTCTTGCAAGGACCCATGGGGAAGGGCGAAACCGTCGCGCGCCACACGCGCCCTCGGTGCAAGCGGGAGAAGAAGGAGGGGCGCAGAAGAGAAGTCTGAGAAGGGTGAAAAGACGACACAGTGATCTCGACTCAAATAGGGTTCAGTCCATGCAGGAGCAGCACGCATGATGAATGGATCGATCCTCGAATGGATGTGGCGTGTAGACCTTCTTGGCGCGCTCTGGCTGATCGCCTGCGAATTGCACGTTCTGCACAAAGACCTGAATCTGCCCGTAGCGGACCAAGCAACTGTCGCGTCCACTCAGGATGACAGGATGAGACGCTGGAAGGCCTTGATGCCATCCGCAATGACATCGAGGGCCTTACGCAAAACGTGAACGCAATCCTGGCCGCGATGGCGCGGTCGAAACCGACAGATCGAAACCCTTGAATCAAGCCGATCGGACTTGAGACGTCCGGCTTTGCCGGCGGGGCCTCGTGGCTGAGCCCCGCGCCTGCGAGCCCGAGCCACTTCAACGCGCCGTGTCCTCAACCGTACTCCAACTCATAGCCCAGGCGTACAGACTTATGAACACGACCACATCGAGCAGCACGCCTGCGAGCAGGTACAGCACCGGCAGCTGCAGAAGCGAGAAGGTCTGTACGGCGGCGATGTGAAAGAGATATTGGGCGGGCACGAACAGTGTCAGGTGTGCGAGCGTAAGCAGCGTCAGAGTGAGCTTGCGCCACACGCCGAATCCAAAGACGTAGAAGGTGGCCGAATGCATCCATGGGATGAGGAGCATGAACATCCAGGCCATGGTCAGACCTGCTGCCACGTGGTCGTCGAGACTGTAGGGCAGAGTGACTGAAAACAAGCCGAAGAACGCGACCGCCGATGCGTGACACAGGCTCAAGGCCCGTAGCGTGTACCGGGTCGGCACCCTCTCGGGCCCAACCACATAGGACAGTAGGAGCAGGGCGGCCGAAACAATTGCGCCGACCAGCAGCTGTGCTCCCGTCGGCGCCGCCGCAGGAATGTCGGCAAGCACGACGGCCGGCGAATTCCAATGCAGACCGTGCATTGGCAGCGCATGAATCACGCCGTTCAGTCCAAGAATTCCGATGCCGCGGTTCAAAGCCCAGACCCAGAAGTTCACCAACTCGTCGCTTGCTGCCCAGGTGGCCGCGCACAGCAGGCCGGGCAACAATGTGACGTGCAACCAGCGCATGCGCGGGAATTCGAGCCTGGCAAGCGAGCGGTGCGTCGTTGGCACCGGACGGGGGTTATTTGACCGCGGCGCGGGTTCGCTCATCAGAAGCTGGTGAATGCCACCAAACCAAGTGTGTTTTTGCGATAGAGCGGATTTGCGTAGGCTGCGATGTTGAGCCCCAGGCCCGCGGTCGGGGTCGCCCAGTGACGCCATGTCAAGGCCAGCTCCTGGCTCGCGAAATTCGCCACGGCAACATTGGCGCCCAGACTCTGGTAAGCCTCCCGGCCGGCTTCCGCACGTACGCTGATCGTGTCTTGCAGCTGGGCTGTCCACGTGTAGACAGCGAATCCTCTGACGGCCCTTTGGGCCCCGGGATCGCTGCGCGCAAGTCGGACCCCGGCCTCAATCACCTGCTGGTCGGCGAAATACCAGGCGACACTGGGAATGACGCTGGCATCGCGGTGGCCGTCCGAAGTGGACGAGACGAATGCGCCGACGGACGCGACGACATCGAGTTGCTTGCCCAGCTTGCGACTGTATTGGCTGTCAACGCGCCAGCGCGCAGCTATGGTCTGTGCGTCGCTTGCGGCAACCGCGAAACCGGCCCGGTCGACGGCGGACAGGTCGCGCGCGTAGCTGGCCACCGCAATGGTCGCGCGCTCGCCGAAGGCCCGCTTTTGCTCAAGGCTGAGCTGCGCGCGACTTTGTGCCTCGCCCGTCCAAGCTAGATTGAGCAACTGCGACTCTTGCGTGTCGAACCCTCCGCTCAAGCGGCTCGCGCTGGCCTCCAGGCTGGCCTCGAGGTTCGGCTCTAGAGCAAACGCCTCGTTGGCAACGAAGTTGCCGATGAAGACCAGCGCAGTGCACAAGGTGCCCGGTGATACGCGCATCAATAGTCCTCGAGTTCCGCAGATCGAGTCTGACCAGGTTCGTGCACGTCGCTACTGTCGAGGATGCTTGCAATTCGCCGCGCAGCCGAGCCATCGCCGAAGGGATTGCGCCTGGCGACCAACGCAGCACGGGCTTCGTTGCTGCTAAGCAAGGGCCGCGCGGTGCTCAATATCATTTGGGGGTCGGTGCCGACGACTACACCGCCCCCTTGTGCGATCAGTTCGGGGCGCTCGGTTGTCGCCCGCAGCACGAGCACCGGTGTCCCAAAGGCTGCAGCTTCCTCCTGAATGCCACCAGAGTCGGTCATCACCAGCCAGGAGCGTTTGAGGATCGTCACTAAGCAAGCGTAGTCGAGCGGGTCGGACAAGAGCAGTCGCTGCGGGTGACGCTGACGTGCGGCCGCGGTCCCGACGTGCACTGCGTCGCGCACTTGCGGATTCGGATGTACCGGCCAGACGACGACGACGTCCGGCTCCAGATCAACCAGCGCCGATACAGCCTGGGCAATGTCAGCGATGCCCTGACCCCAGCTTTCGCGTCGATGTGCCGTGACGAGGACCAGCCTGCGCCCCGGTGCACTCACGCTCAGGTCCTGCAGCGCCAAAGGCCAAGCGACAAGATTGGGATTCGCCGATGCGCGCTGCGCCACTGCGAGTGCCGCGTCGACCGCGGTGTTTCCGACCCTGTGAATCGCAGCTGCTGCAATGCCTTCGCCGAGAAGGGCCTCTCGCGCGCCTTGGGTCGGGGCAAAGTGCCAGCGCGCCAAGCGTCCGATCAGCGAGCGATTAATCTCTTCCGGAAACGGGTCATACGGGTCGCCTGTGCGTAGGCCCGCTTCGATATGACCAATCGAGACTTCGAGATAGAAGGCCGCCAGTGCAGCGTACAGCGCGCTGCTGGTATCGCCGTGGACAAGCACGATGTCGGGCTTTTGGGCCGAGATGGCGTGGTGCGACTGCTCAAGAAGTGCCGCGCCCAGCTCAGCGAGAGACCCGCCCTTGCGTTCTAGAGAGTCCACAAGCACGGCTGGCGTGATGCCGAAAAGTCTGTACAGAGGCATCGCGATGTCTCGGTGTTGGCCGGTGTGAAAGACCACGGCCTCCAGTCCGATTGCGCGCAGCGCGTCGTAGAGCGGGGCCATCTTGATGATTTCAGGGCGCGTGCCCATGCAGAGCATGACTTTCTTGCGCATCGACGGTCTCCTGGTTCGGCGTTCGCTCTATCGAATACTTGTCAAGTTGCGCACGGGGTTCAAGGCGGTCCAACAGTCAATTGTTTCCCCGCCTTTGCCCGAACTATCACACTGTCCCCGTCCTGCACGAGCTGCGCATCGCCGTCGCGCACCACCAGCTTGGCAGACTGCGCGTGGGGTAGCCTCCATGTCAGTCCGGCCAAGCTTTGTTCGTGCCTAGCCGTGAGGGTGCCACCAACCCACGACCAAGTGGTACCTTCGCGGCGCGACATGAACGCGGCGAGCTCGTCCATCCGGTACCACCGGAAACGCCCCTGCGACTTGAGTGCATTTGAATGCGTGACCCAAGCGTCGACGACGTCGAGGTGGCGCGCCGCAGCTGGCGCGTGGAAGTATGTCAGCCGCGCGACGCGTTGCGTCGCGACGTAGTCGATCATTTGCGGGGTGAAATTCCGGTAAGCGATGACTTCTTCGTCGTGTTCGGGCGAGGCCGCGTTCGACTCGATGTCTTCGAAGGTCGCAACGCTCCTGAAGTTGGCAACCGGGAACGACCATAGCGTCGCGTCAACGCGGCGCCCGTCCCGCCAAGCGCGAGTCGGCCCGAGGCCGCTGCCGCCCGTGTCGTAGTAGGCGACGAAGCCGTTGCGCTCCATCCAACGGTTGGTCCAAAGCGGTTGGTTGCCCACTGGTGCCGAATAGACTATCGGCGGGCGACCCAGCGCCTGCGTGATGCTGGCGAGGTTCCAGTCCAAGTACGGCTCGAAACGCTCTGCGTTGCTTTCACTGGCCTGCAGGCCAAATTCGTTGTGGCTCCAGCCACCATGGCTGCCAATCTCGTGTCCCGCAGCATCCATTCGGCGAATGAACGCTTGCGCCCAGGGGTTGTTGGCAATGTTCAGTCCGGTCTTGTCACCGGGCCGGTAGGTGTCGGGCCCGGCCGTGAAGTGCAGCGAGAACGGCCCGCTCTTAAAGGTTCCCCGTTCCTCAAGTGCCATGAGTGGACGGACCGCAGCGCCAGAGTCAATGTGCACATTCATAACCAATCCACCAATGCCGTCCGGCACCGGTAGCAACTGTGCGGCGCCGACCATGTCGCTCATGAACAACCGGAGTCCCTGATGCAGCATGTATCCATCGGACCGCGTCTTCAAATAGCCTGCCGGCACATTCATGAAGAGCACTTCGCCCTTGCCGTAGCGGTGACGCAGAACAACCACATTCCCGGCCGTGCTGCGAGCGAGCAGTGTGTTGTGGGTCGGGTCTAGTTCGATGCCGTGCGTGGCGAGCATGGGGTATCGAAGATGATCGTAGCCGTAGGTTTTGAGTTCTGGACCCGATGGGGTCGCCTCGGTCTTTCCCGGTTGCACGGCAAGCGCGGCCATACCCTCGGGTGTGAGGAGCAGCGTGTCGCTGCGAAAGATGGCCGCGCGCTCCTCGCTGTACTGGGCGTAGCTCATGCCTACCAAGTCTGAAAGGCGTGAGCGCAAGGAGGAATACGCGCCGTCTTCGGCGCGCAGCGTACCTGCATCGAACGCGACCAGCACACGCCCACCATCGCGCGCATAGTCGTACAGCGCGGCAACCGTCTTGTCCCCAATTCGCGCGAGCGCGCTATCGGGAAGGATTACGCCGGCCGGCCGGCCAGGCAAGCCAGAACGCTCAACGCTCGCCACATCAAGCCGGGAGGCCTGAAAGCCCTCTTCGCTGAGCGCGCCGGTCCATGCGTCGAGCACAGAGCGTCCGTCGTCATCGGGGGCACTGGGTTGCAAGAGAAGTACCCCACCCGGTGCAGTGTGCTGCTCTCCCCATTGCCTCACGGCGAGAGCCAACAACGCCGCCATCAACGTGATAAGAGCGGCACGGAGCAATGTGGTGCGTGAGAGTATCGTCATCGTCGCAGAACTAGGCAATCACCCGCACAGTCTGCTTTGCCCAAACCGTGCCATGCACGCATGACGTGGGCCGCAGCAAGATGCGGCCGGCATTCACCGACGTTGGCTTGGCTAGCTCGCCGATGACCGCGTTCGGCCCTATCTTCAATTCGGTCTCGCCGATCAGCGGTCCACCAATGCGGCACTGCCACATGATATCGATGCCGCGCATTCCGATACATGCTCCGGTGATCGTGCAGCCCTCGTCGATTTTCAAGCGGCCATGCGCCTTGAGGCTGCCTTCCACCTGGCAGCCTGCTTGCAGCCAGACATCGCCGTGCACGATCAGGTCGCCTTGCACGCGCGTTGCCGCCGGCAGATCGAGCGAGCGAAAGACGATCCATCGGCGCAGGCTGGCATCGAACTGCGCACCCGGGACACCAATGAATTCGTGCATTGCATTGGCAATTAAATTCGCTCTCAAACCGCGCACGCTGGTGGCCGATGGCGGCGATCCGATCGTCGGCGCGTTTGCACGGACGAAGACGGCGCCCACGGCCAGCTCGATGCAGAGATCAGCGCTCACGCGCGCGTCGACACCGCTTGAGGCGCCGAGGTGAACTTGTCGCCCGTGCACCCACCGCGCGACGCGGCTGCCTACCCCAAGGCGCACGACACCGTCGGCCAGAAGGGCACGCGCTGCACCGTGCGCACCGAGCAGCAGGTCGCCACTGGCGTAAATCTCGTGGGCGACGTGAAACCCGTCAGGCAGGCACAGATCCCCGGCGAACGCGAGTGGCGCGTTCCACGCGTCCAATGATGGCGGGAGGGAAAGTCCTGCGCCCTGCGCTGGCTGCAGCCACAGTTGCATTCCGCCAGCGCGTGCTGCTTCGAGGGCGTGCGGCATCCGCAGTGCCTGCCCGAGCGGCGCGCCGAAAATGGATTGCAGCCGCTCGCGGTAGCTCGAGGCAAAACGCGCGGCGTGGTTGTCGTGGTCGCGAGGCACGTGCAACGCGGACACGTCGCTCGGCTTGAACAGCTCTACCAGCGCTGGCAGAAGCGCGAGCAGCAGCAACCCAAGCGGCGCCAGCAGACTGGCCAGGACGACCATCAGTTCGGAGGCCCGGGTGTGCGGTAGCGTGTGGTCTTATCCCACCTCAGCTCACGCTTGAGCAAACCATCGATCCATTGGTTCACCGTAGCGCGCGAAATCGACACCATGCTTACCAGAAAGCCAAATTGATTGAGCGGCAGCAAGCGGATGCGGTTGCGATTGCCGTCCAACCGAACAGCGGCTCCGATCTCGAAGAACGCGGCGAAGTTTCCGAGTGCCGAATACAGCATCAGCCCAAACAACACCAGGGCACCATCGGCAAGGCGCGTGTGCGTGACATAGGACAACACAATCGATATGCCCCAGCCCATCAGAAGCAATGGCGACATGGTGTAAACGCCCAGCAACAGGAGTCCGTCGACCTTGGCCGTCAGACTCAAGTGCGGGCTGGTGAACATGCGCAGGCTGTAGGCGTACATCGCGGTGTTGTGGCCTTTGGTCCAGCGCATGATCTGGCGGATGCGCACCTGCCAGTTCTGCGGCACTTCTTCATAGCATTCGGCGCGGTTCTGATACACGGTTTGCCAGCCGGCGAGCAGTAAGCGGTACGTGAGGTCAGTGTCCTCGGCCAACACGTCTTCGCGCCAGCCACCAACCGCCTCTAGGGCGCGCACGCGCACAGCGCCGACCGTGCCGCCATATTGCGGGACGAGGTGCAGATTCATGCGAGCCTGCTGGTCTACCTGGTACCCCCCAGCGCGTTCGAGGTCAAGCAGCCGCGTGAGCAAGTTTGCGCTTGCGTTCTGCGGGACAACGCGACCCATGGTGGCGCCGACCTCCGGGTCAAATAGTGGGGCGACGAGCTGCTTGATCAGGCCGGTCGAGGGCATGTAGTCGGCGTCGAAGACCACGATGACGTCGCTCTTCACGAATTTCATGGCGTCTTTAAGTGCCGCCGCCTTGCCGGGCTTGCCGTCCGCGCGGTGAAACGGCTCGATTCGGCCTGGATACTGCTCGACGAGCGAATCAATGATCTCGCGCGTGCGGTCTTGCGAGCGGTCGTTCATCGGCATCACTGTGAGCAGCTCGAGCGGATAGTCCACCGCCATCAAGCAGCGCAGCGAATCCTCAATGACCTGCTCCTCATTGTGGGCGGCGACAAGCACTGTCACGCTCGGCCAGTTGGCCACGTCGATGTCGATGTAAGGGTGGCGCTGCGTGCCGAAAAGGCGGTTTAACGTGAAGGCATAGTGGCGCAAGGTGTAGACCACGATCAACCCGACAATGCCTACAAGCACTGACTGCATCAGGTCGGTCAACCAAATCAGGTGCATCGCCACTGAGACATTTGCATTTTGGGAGGAGACCGCGAGACGCGGACCCACGCATTGGAACACGCATCGCCCCAGAATTGAAAAGATCCAGCCAGATCGACGGTCGTCACGACGCGCTTACGTCGCACCCGTCGAGGAGCGCCTTGTTCGACACGAATCTGGATGCACGAGTGCGCTGTCGCCAGCAAACCACTTCTCCCCATTTGCCTCGACATACGCACGCCCGATTCTCGCCGGCTTCGGCGCCATAGGAGTCACTTCACGCCGTCGCAAGACCTGAGTCGTCCCACCGCAAGAGCGCGCCCCGGAGTGATCTGAGGCCGCGGTACTCAGCAACTCAGCGAGCGCGGCGCGCTGGAACGTTTTGGACGTGGGCAAGAACGCGGGAACTCGTCGAGGTGATTTTCGAGCAGCCGTGCTGCCGGATCGGCAACGTGGTCGAGAAGGGGCGCTGCCCGCGCCATGGTACTCACGCCGTAGTTGGTGCCGACTGATGGCAGTGATATCCGTGTTTGCGCAATTGGATCGATCAATGACCGCCCGCGCTCGGTGCTGCACCGCTATCTCGTCACGTCAACGTGACGATGGACTTACTTGGAGACTCGACCTCGCGAAGAACCCGGTGCCGATCGAACCCTTTTCGGGGACGCCGCCGCGGGCTGTTCAAACAAGGCAGCCGGGGCAACTTCCAGGGCTGTCGATAGCACCAGGAGCGCGTCGAAGGTCGGATTTGCCGCTCCGGTTTCGAGGCGAGACATGTACGTGCGAAAGAAGCCCGTGTGGTCCGCCAACTCTTCCTGCGTCATGCCGCGAGCGACTCGCAATTCCTTGATGCGAAGACCGAAAGCTACGCGAGGGGAAAGTCGTTTCACAGCCGAATGCTGTTTCGCTTACACTAATTCATACACACACGAATCCGGACATTCGTGCCTCTAGTGTAGTGCGTCAATTAGAAGTGTTCTTATTCAATGCTGCCCGGGCGCGGGTGACTTTGGCCAGGATGTCCTTGGCTTTGGCCGTCCAGATGAAGGCCTTGGGCTGGTCGTTGTGCCGCTTGATGTATTCGTTGATGG
>JANYBE010000137.1 GCA_025360945.1 Rhizobacter sp.
TGGCTTGACCACCGCTGCACGGTCAATGCCTACGGCCTGACGCGCTTCGCTTGCCAAACAGCCCGTCGAAAGGAGCACCCAAGAAACAGCCCCCACCAAACTCAACTTCAATGAAATTCCCCCGCCTCAAACCGGACAGGATAGTTGTCGTCGAGTGGACTCGCTAGTTGACGCCGGCCAGTTGAGTCTGCGCGTTCCCTGAGGGCGCAGGCGCGCCAGGCTGGCGACTTATCAGCCAGCGGGATCGCCGATCGCCTCGAGCATCAATTTCTGCACAAGTCCACCAGCTCGTTCTTCTCGGCCAGTGTCAGCAGGGTCTGCACTTCCTGGCCAACGCGCCCGAGGTGCCCCCCGGTGAGGCGAGTGCGTCCGTCGAGACGTAGTTTGTTAGATCGCGCTGGCTCCTCCGACGGCCCGGCGCCGCGCCTGGAGTCATATGTACGTCAGCGCACCGACTGGGCCAAAGTTCAGGAATTCAATGGGCTCATGAGGCCTCAAGGATCGCAGGCGATCCGCGGGCTCCGTCACTCGGTGCAGTCAGGCCGTGCGATTTCCGAAGGCCACGATATGAACCCCGCCACCCACGTCTCGACTAAAGCCGGCCTTGGCTGCATGTACTCAAGCCCCCTGACAGCCAACACACCTGATACCAGCTCGACCGTCGACACCGACCGCAAGCAATGACTCCTTACTGGGTTCTCGGACTGATCGTTGCTGTCGTGGCAGTCGTCTTCGCCGTGCTCCGCATTGGCAGCATTACGCGGTCGCTGGCGAAGGAGGTCGATATTCCCCTGTGGGATGCAGACCTCGACAAGCAGACCGATTTCTGCCACGTGCGCGTGGAGGAGCGCGACGACACCGCGCCATCCATTCTGTCCCCTCCGGAATGGAAGACGCCGAGGTCGGCTCGGTAGCGCATTAGCCGCATCCCAATGAGTTCGGCGTTCCGTGAAAGGGGCGAACCATGGACGAACCAGAAGCAAAGCAATTGAGGCGGATCGAAGGTCAGATCGCTGCGATTGGCATGGTCTTGCGCACGCTCATCGAGAGTCATTCCAACCCCAAGGCCTTGCGCAACCGGGTCCAGGCCCAACGCGAGTTGCTTCAGTCAAGCTTGCGATCCCGAGGCCCATCAGATGATGTGACCGAAGGTGCACACCCTTTCGTGAATCGTTGGATTCAGAAGGGGGACGAGCAGCAGGAATCAGGCTTAGGAGACATTCACTGGCGGCAGATTCTTGATCTGACCTATAGCCGGGCGTTTGCTGCTCTGGCGTTCGATCCGGGGCACGACCCGCGGCTACCGTTACCCCGCACTACAAGGGCTACTTCGCAACGCGAAGCATCGCTGAGAGGGGGCATTCCGCGGTGGAGCCTGGCAATGGAAGTCATCGAGCCCAAGGGCCGGATCACGTTCGAAGTGGCCAATCGTGGCAAGGCCCGCAAGGCCCGCAAGGCCCGCAAGGCGCTCTCGCTCCCCTCAACCCTAAAGGAACAATCGTGAAGACCCTTTTCGCATTTCTGCTTTCCCTCTTCGCCTTTACTGCCAACGCACAGACCGTCATCAACCTTCAATCCGCCCCGTGCGCCAGCGGCGTTTGGTGCGCGGCTGTCCCCAATGACTCGGGTGGCTCTATCCTCCTGTACGGAAACGTGGCCTACCAGGATGTCGGCATCATCCTTGGCAAGCCTGATGGCTCGCACCAAGGGTACGCCAGCGTCATGCATGCCAACGGCGTGATCTATGTCGGCACTTGTCCTGCAGCGCCAGCCATCGGCACCATCACGCTTACCAATGTCCCGATGGGGCCGGCCAATATCAGCGCAATCTTCTCTTGCACCACTCACACGGCGCACAGTGGCCGTGGGGCAGGCTCCCATCAGGTCTGGGGTTTGATCAGCGGAAGCATCCTGGTGCCGTGATGCCGCTGGCTGACGGAGAAACGAATGAACTTGCAAGCGCGGTTGCTGCGTGCAGCCACCCAATCATGGGTTCGATGCACCTGCCACCGCGCAACGGCCCAAGTGCTCCGGAGCCGCGCAGGCGGTGTCCTCGGGCTCGTGATGGCGCTCGACGCGCCGCAGGTGGATCGGGCAGTGCCTGATGGCGCGGCCGCCGAGGCGCTGCCTTGGGAGCAGCCAGCGTCTTGGGCAGCGCGGCGAGTTGGGCCTCCAGGTCGGCCTCGTCCTCCAAGAGCGTGTCCTGGAACCTGACGCTGATCGACTGACATCGCCTCGCTCTTGGCGCCGAACCTCCAGAGCTTTCAGGCGCGCGGGCTCGAATGTGATCTTCTCCAGCTTCGTGTCGCGCCACGGTATGTCGCGGTCCTTGCGCTCGATCAGCTTTTGATAGCTCGAGTTCGTGGCCCTTGCTGTGGAGTTCACGACCTTTGCTCTCAAGCTCGTTGGCCTGCTGCTGTATGTGCTGGAGCATTTGCGCAGCTAGCGCCGTGGCGGCCTCGGACGAGAGATCTTGCAGCTCCTAGGCCGAGATCGGGCATCTATTTGCAGAATTAGCAAGCTTCAACATTAACGCCGGAGACTGGCGTGGTCTTTCGTGGACCAGTACGACCTAAAACGTAACTGATGCTCTAATTGGAATCTAATTAGATTCCAATTGGATCCTATGAATTCGATCAAAAAGACAATTGAGGTCAGGCCCAAGGCCGGTGAAACCGAGAAGATGACCGTCAACGTCGGCGTTGTCGATCTAGGCCAAGTCGACCTTCTGGTCCAGGAAGGCTTCTATTCAAACCGCTCCGACCTCGTCCGAACGGCCCTGCGCAACCAGCTCGCATTGCATGGGGAGGCGGTCAAAGCCACGGTGGCCCGGCGCACCCTCGTGGTCGGTCTCCAGCACTTCAATCGCGTCGATCTCGAGCGGGCTGTGACCGCAGGTGAACGTCTTCACGTGCAGGTTGTCGGGCTCGCACGCATCGCCGACGACGTCACACCGGAACTCGCGCGCGCCTCCATTGAGTCCGTCATTGTTCTGGGTGCCTTTCAGGCCAGCGCCGCCGTTCGAAAGGCGCTCGCCGACCGCATCCACTAAAACAACTTTTCCCACGCCCCGAAAGCAACTATGAAAATTCCAATCGGCCTACGGCCGCGATCCTTGGATTTCAAGACGATCACCGACACCATTCAGAGCGCGCTCGAATCTGCCGGCCTGGATACGACGTCAGGTCCGATGTCCAATGTTACCGAGACCATCCGACGGGCCATGTCTTCGAGTGGCATCTCCACCCTACCGAGAGCCCCAGCTGCGCACGATTCGACCATCGACATCAGCGCGCGAGTCGTGGACGTATCCCATGACCAAAATCGTGAACCGCGTCGGCCAGGCATCATCGCAACTGAGACGCCGGGAAATTTCCAGGCATTTGAATTCAGCAATTCCCTTGGTAGCCGTGCTTACAAGCTGTACGTGCCAGCCCACTTCGGCGAAACGCCGCCCGTGGTCGTGATGTTGCACGGCTGTACCCAATCGCCTGACGACTTCGCAGCGGGTACACAAATGAACCGTCTCGCTGAACAACATGGATTTTTGGTGGTCTATCCCGAGCAGGCCGTCAATGCGAACACATCAAAGTGCTGGAACTGGTTCAAGGCGCAAGATCAAATGCGTGATGTCGGAGAACCGGCGTTGATTGCCGGAATCGTCCGCGAAGTCGCAGCGCGCCACAATGTGGATGCACGTCGCGTGTTCGTCGCAGGGCTCTCGGCCGGCGGGGCAATGGCAGTCGTGCTCGGACAAACGTATCCGGACATGTTCGCCGCAGTGGGGGTTCATTCGGGACTGCCATACGCAAGCGCCCACGACATTCCCTCGGCGATGGCCGCGATGAAGGGCGGTCGAGGACTCGCCGGCTCCGGTGGTTTGTCCCCGAGCCCATCTCGTAGAGAGGCCGGACAGGCGATGCCCACCATCGTTTTCCACGGCGACCGTGATCACACCGTGCAGCATTCCAACGGAATTCGGATCGCCGATCAGGCGAAGGATGCGTTCTGCAAAGAGCGCAAAGGTGAGCAGCAACTGCAATCCAGCACGCGACGTACAACTTCTCCGGCTGGGCGAAGCTTCAGCCGTACCGTGCACGCTGACGTCAATGGAACATCGCGAGTGGAATCGTGGACGTTGCATGGCGCGGGCCACGCTTGGTCGGGCGGCCATCCAAGCGGCTCCTACACAGACGGCAGCGGACCCGACGCGTCAGCGGAAATGATTCGCTTCTTCTACGCAGTCCCACGCGCCGGTTCGGCCTGAAGACGGAGATGGCGAGCGACACCCCTTGGGGCAACCGCGCTGGACGGCGCGCGCGCAGAGCACGCCGTCGAACCTTGTCCTATGGGCGATAGACGTCCTGCGCGCGATTGGTCGTCCAACTGCGTTGCAAAAAATCTGCATCGTCGTCGTTACGCGGCCTCACGCCAACAAGGATGCCGCCCTTCTTGAGCCCTTCCTCGTAGCGCTTAACACGCTCCTGCGGAATGTTCCAGCCGACAAGCGCGCCGACGAGTCCGCCGGTCGCTGCCCCCGCGCCCGCCCCCGCGATGGCCGCAGCCAACGGTCCGGCAACAACAAGCCCAAGCCCGGGAATGACCAGCGAAGTGCCGACAGCCGCGACGGCTGCCGCGATGGCGCCAAGGGCGCCGCCGATAGCGCCCCCGACGCCAGCACCTTCTGCGGCCTTGGTACCGAGTTCGGTTTCGGCCCCCGCCTGTATAAAGTGCGTCTTTCGGGTGTCTTCGGACATTGCGACGTTGACGTCGTCCTTGGTGTATCCGCGCTCGGTGAGCGCGTTGTAGCCCAACTCCGCGCTATCGCGGTCGGGGAAGAGTCCGGTCATGAGAGGACGATTTGAAGCCATGTGAGTCTCCTACAAATGGATGGTCGCGAAGAGCGTCGGATTGCACGCCCCGTTGCTTGTTGCCACAAAGTGGTACCTCCATAGTGCTTTCCGCGCGTCGCACCTCGCGCCGGACATCACCGCATATTGGTTACGCCTGCGTCCTACAGGCCGTCTTTTTCGGCCACCTGACGGGCACAGGCACCCCAAGAATGGCCCACCCGAGGAGACCTGATGCTGATGTCCACCACCTTTCGTCGCTACCTGATCGGCCTGACTGCCACGTTCGCAGGTGCCTGGGGCACCGGACTGACGGGTTCGATGGTCCCACTGGCGTTGGGAGCGTCGATCAGTTTGATGAGGACCGCTCCGCTGGTCAGGGAGATCTGGACTCGGGCCCGCAAGCGTTAGTGGATCGGTCCCGCCTGCGCCGGTGGCGTCGTGGTCGGGGTGCCCGTCGGCGCGCCATGTCGCGACGACGCAGTCGGTGGGACGCAATACACAACGCAGGGCACGGCTCCAAGCCGTCGTACTGTGCGGCGACTTCGCTGTCGTGCAACAGCGTCGCACGGCATCCGGGTAGTGGCAGCGTGTCCATCCCGAGTTCAGACAGTGCGGGATCGATGTCGGCGAGTACGCCCTGCTGACCCCCCGGGGTGTGCGCGGCCTGGAAGGGCGAGTGACTGGCAGCGCTCGACCCAAAGGAGCCGGCGACGGCGGCAACGGTCGTTCGAACGTGACCAGCATCGACCGGGAGAAGATCCCAGCGCAACGACTGCATCGGAAGACCGTGTACTCCGTGTACTGACGCTGCCCACTCTGAGCAGACGCTCGCCGAGCTGGTTTGACAAATCGCATCGCCACGCAATTCGCCCCATGGCTAGCCTGGCCAGCCCTGCCAAGGCGGATCTCCAATCGGCGGACGAGAGTGTCCGAAAACTGAGTCAGAGGCGTCAAGAAAATGCGCACAGATTCTGTGAATGTTCGGTCGGACGGACCACTCCCGATATCAGACGCTGCGAAGCATTCAATGTCTCTTCCGCCCCGCATTGTGGGAGTGCGCGTTAGTTAACGTAAGCGAGGTCAACCTCGAAGTCCGCCCTCGCGTTGACTACTTGCGCCGACGCAAACGCGCACAAGCCCGACAACTCATCAGACAGGAATCGCATCTATGAAGATCAGCAACGCCCTAATGGCTCTCGCCTTCGTCACCCTCAGCGGCGGCCTTGCCGCCGGCAACGCTTTCGCGCAGACCGGAACCGCCGTCAAGGAAAGCGGTAAGGCCGTTGTCGAAAAAGCCAAGGAAGGCAAGGAGAGCGTGGAGGCCGCCGCGACGAGCCAACCGAAGAGGTCTGTGCACAAGGCAAAGGCGAAAGCCCACAAGGCGAAGGCTGCGATGCATGACGAGAACGCCAAGTCTGCGGCCGAGAAAATCGGCAAGTAGATCAGCAAGATCTGCTTGGGAGGGCAACGCGCTTTGCAGCTCGCTGCCCTGTCCGCATGGCGCGAGAGTGTCGAAGCGCGCATAGCCGACGACCAGGCGCGCCGGGATGTTGAGTGCGCGGCAGAACGTCACGGCCAAGTGCGCGAAGTCGCGACACACGCCGGCGCGCTGTACGAACACGTCTAGCG
>JANYBE010000138.1 GCA_025360945.1 Rhizobacter sp.
TGGCTTGACCACCGCTGCACGGTCAATGCCTACGGCCTGACGCGCTTCGCTTGCCAAACAGCCCGTCGAAAGGAGCACCCAAGAAACAGCCCCCACCAAACTCAACTTCAATGAAATTCCCCCGCCTCAAACCGGACAGGAGAGTTGTCGTCGAGTGGACTCGCTAGTTGACGCCGGCCAAATGCGCGAGCACCAGCGGCATGTGCTTGGTGCAGTAGTAGTCGTGGTCCAAACGTGCGCCGGGAAGGCCGGCGGGCGAGGCTGCCGTGACTCGAACGCTTGGGCGCACTGCGCGACGCTCTGGCTTGGCCGACACTGTGCGCGTGCGCTCTGTCGGCTGTGCATGTTCCCGTCGCCTTGACAGGGACCGTTCCGGCCGCCAGGTCGCCCACCTGGCGAAGGTGTTTGCAGCTTTGTCAGCGGAGTCAGTTCGAAGGGCTGGCGAACTGTGCCGCGGTAAGTTCTGCAGGGCAGGTTTCAGCGAAGTCCGCCGGCTGGTCCTTTGGCCACGCCGCGGCTTGCGACTTCGGCGTGCGCTTGACCATCAACCACCTGAACGAACGTCACCTCGACGGCGAGCCCGTGACCAGTTGCTGGAGTGTGCAACGTGACCCGAGCCCCCATGCGCGATGCGAACTCGGCAGCAATGGGTAGCCCGAGTCCGCAGCCGCCAGAGTCGCGATCGTGGATCCGGTAGAAGCGCTCGAAGACACGCTCTCTTTGATCTAAAGGAATGCCGGGCCCGTTGTCTTCAACGACCAAAGTTACGGCGCCTGGCGATCCTGCGATCCGGCTCGTCACGATGCCGCCCGGTTGCGTGTACCGGATGGCATTGTCGACCAGATTCATCGCAATCTCACGCAATGCGACCGGATGCCCGGCAACGGTCGGCAGTGCGCATGCCATCTCGAAGCCAAGATCGATCCCCTTCGCCTCTGCTTGTCCTGACAGGTCCTCGAGCACTTGCCTCACCACGGCGTCCAGTCGGACGGCCAATCCGGTCGCCTCGTCCGGGTTATGCGCTTCGGCCGCGGACAGTGTCAACAGCTGATTCACCAAGCGCACGGACTGATGGACGGTCTGACGTATCGCCGCAAGCGATTCGGCCAACCCGGCGACGTCGGTCGTGCGCACTGCGTAGCTGACCTGTGTGTTGAGAAGAGTCAGCGGCGTGCGCAGCTGGTGAGCCGCATTCTGGATGAAGATGCCCTGCGCGCGGGTGTACTGATCGAGACGTCGCGCGTACTCGTTGATCGCGCCGACCAGCGGTGCCAACTCGGACGGGAGCGCTTCAAATTTCAGTGGCTGCAAGGTTCCGGGCTCGCGCGCGAGAAGCGTGTCGCGCAGACGGAGCAAAGGCTGGAAGCCATGCCGCAGGCCGAACAAGATCAACACTGCTGCTAGCGCGAGGATCACAAGTTGCTGAACCATGGAGTGAAGCCAGAGACTGCGCGTCAACTGTTCGTGGCCACGCATGGTCTGCGCGATCTCGACGAGCACAGGCTGAACGCCGGGCTCGGTGAGTACGGGCTGGAGAAAAGCTACCGCGCGCACCGGCAGATTGCGGACCTCGGTATCGAAGAAGTGCGGGATCTCCGGTTGCGGAGTTGCGCTTGGCAGCGCCAGCTCGCTGTACCCGGTGACCGTTTGACCTGAACCGGTCGTGACGCGGTAGAAGATGCGATCGACGTCGCCGGACTCAAAGAGTTCCAGCGCTGCTGGAGGGATATGTTCTTGGAGCACGCCGTCTTCGAAGCGCAACTGCTCGGCCACCATGCGTGCCGATCCGAGGAGCAGGCGGTCCTGCACCACCGAGGCCATCGCGTTCGCATTGCGATGGCTGATCCAGCCGTCGACCGCCACGGCACCAGCGAGCGGCAGCATCACCCACGTCAGCAATCTGATTCGAAGACTATGCGCCACGGTGCACCTGGCGCAGCAGGTATCCGAGGCCGCGCAAGGTCACAATGGTGGCGTCGCTGCCCTCGAGCTTCTTGCGAACGCGGTGCACGTAGATTTCGATGGCGTCGGCCGAGATGCCGTCGTCGATCGAAAACAGGCTCTGCCCGAGTGCCGCTTTCGAGACTGTGCTGCCCATCTTCATCGCCAGCACCTCCAACACGGCGCGTTCGCGCGGCGTAAGTTGCAGTGGTTCACCACTCAGCGTGAACTCTCGCGTGTTGGTGTCGTACAGCAGACTGCCGCAGCGGATCAATGGATTGACGACCTGCGAAGAACGCCGCAGCAGCACGCGAATGCGAGCTTCAAGCTCTTCGACGTCGAATGGCTTGGCGACGTAGTCGTCCGCGCCGTGATCCAGTTCGCTTACGCGGCTGCTGATCGTGTTGTTGGCGGTCAATACCATCACTGGCGTGCGATTGCTTCGTGCACGCAGCCGCCTAAGCACCTCCTGCCCATCCAGCTTTGGCAGTGCCAGATCCAGGATGACCAGATCGTATGCCTCCGATCGCAGGACGAAGTCGGCATCGGCACCGTTGTCAAGCCAGTCCACCGTGTAGTGTTCTTTGCGCAGCGTGCGGCAAAGCCAATCGGCCAACTGCTTGTTGTCTTCGACAAGAAGGATGCGCATGTGAGGCTGTGAGAGACGGACTCGAACTGAATCAACGCGCCGCCGAAGTGAATTCTGCTGTGTAAGTTCTGGACAGGTCGATCGGCTTGCTCTGCACTGCACGGTTAACCATCTTCATTACCTTCAGGACTGTGGCCGGTCCGGATTGCGGCATTTCTCCATTCGCAATGAACATGGACTTGCTGTCGCGTAGCGCCGCCACGTATAGCGCCTGGTCGCCCAAGTAGAAGTCGACTGGCATCCGCGCTGCGATGTCTTCAGCGCTATGCGTGTCAATGTAGTGCAGCGCCTTGACCAGCGCGTTGACGAGCCGCTGGACTTGCGCGCGATGGGTGCTGACCCACAGCGTCGACATGTACAGGCACGCGCCCGGATACACGCCACCGAGCACCTTGTCAGTGCTGCGAGGCGTTCGCATGTCGATCAGCAGACGCGCATCGCCCGAGTGAAGCAGTCGGGACACTGTCGGCTCCGTCGTCATTCCGACGTCGATCCGCCCTTGCCGAATTGCGGAAACGAATCCAGCGCCCGAGCCTACGGCGACGATCGTCATCTCACTACTCTTGACGCCGTGGATCGCCGCGAGGTATTGGGTCAGCAGGTGCGTCGACGAACCCAGGCCGGTTACTCCGGCAGTGCGTCCTTTGAAGTCTGCGGGCGAGTGCACCGCGTCTGCCAGCCTGGAGGCGACGATCTCGGCTTCGCCGGGGGCCTGGCTGAACTGAACGACGGCCTGCACGAACTTGCCCTTGGCCTGCAAGTAGATCGTGTGGTCATAGAAGCCCACGACGCCTTGCACGGCGCCCGTCAGGAGTTCATCCTCCGAATTGACACCAGAAGTGTCGCTGAGCAGCTGCACGTCAAGTCCTTGCTCCTTGAAATATCCGAGGCGATCGGCGAGTGCGGCCGGGAGATAGATCTGCTTCTCCATGCCGCTAACCATGATCCTGATCGTGTCGGTAGCGGCATGCGTCGACACCAGACAGCCGAGCAGAGACACGCCGGCCGCGAGTTGGCGCACAGCGCCCGCCATGGTCCATCCGTTCATCCCATGTCTCCAATGTCCAACACTTCGGTAACGGTGGACCTTCGTTGTAGTGGTCATCTTACGAGCGACAACCGCGGCTTCGTGCCCTTGCCGGGAAGCTGTGTTGTTTCGCTCGCTACGGACTTTCCCTTGCCTCTTCGAACTGAAAGCAAACCGAAAGCTTAAGGCCTCTAGCCTCTCGAGCAAACAACGCCGCGGCAGCCTTGCTGGGCGTCCAATCCACGGAGACACACAATGACCCAATTCCTTCGGCGCCTCGCACTGGCCGCCGCCGCAGCCCTTGCGTTCGCACTACCAAGCCTGAGCCACGCGCAAGGCCAGATCCTCATCAAGTTCAGTCATGTCGTGGCCCCTGACACGCCCAAGGGCAAGGGTGCACAGCGCTTCAAGGAACTCGCTGAAGAGCGCACCAAGGGCAAGGTCAAGGTCGAGGTGTACCCCAACAGTCAGCTCTACAAAGACAAGGAAGAGATGGAGGCGCTGCAGCTCGGCTCGGTGCAGATGCTCGCGCCGGCGGTCTCCAAGTTCGGACCCTTGGGCGCGAAGGAATTCGAGGTCTTCGACCTGCCGTTCATCTTCAAGGACACGGCCGCATTCAGGGCCGTCACCGACGGGCCGGTCGGTGCTGACCTTTTCGAGAAGCTCGAACCCAAAGGCATCAAGGGCCTGGCGTACTGGGACAACGGATTCCGAGGGATGAGCGCGAACCGGCCGCTGCACGGCGTGGCTGACTTCAAGGGGCTGAAGATGCGCATCGTCAGCTCCAAGGTGCTGGATGCGCAGATGCGGGCGCTCGGCGCGATTCCGCAGGTGATGACATTCAGCGAGCTGTACCAGGGCCTCCAGTCCGGCGTGGTTGACGGCACGGAAGGCGTGCCTTCGAACTACTTCACCGACAAGCTGTACGAGGTGCAAAAGCACCTGACCCTGTCGAATCACAACCACCTGGCTTACGCAGTGGTCGTCAACAAAAAGTTCTGGGAAGGGCTGCCAGTTGACGTCCGCACGATCCTCGAGGGCTGCATGCGGGACGCGACGACCTACGCGAACGCGATCGCCGCGACCGAGAACGCGACTTCACTGGAGAAGGTCAAGGCCAGTGGCAAGACCATCCTTTACACGCCGACGCCGGGAGAGATCAATGAGTGGAAGAAGGCGCTCATGCCCGTGCACAAGGAAATGGAGTCGCGTGTTGGCAAGCCCACCATTGACGCCGTCTACAAGGCTGCCGGCTTCGTCGCGCCAAGATGATCCCCCCCAACGCGGCGAGGTCCCTCGCCGCGATTTGAACAGGCCCCACAGCGGGGCCAATGACAACCAGGAGAAATCTTCTATGAACCACTTTGTATTGCGGGCCACGATGCTGGGAGTGTTGGCCGTGTGCCAGCCAGCATTTGCTGACGAGATTTCCGACCTGAAGGCGGAGATTGCAGCCCAGAAGGAAGCGGCCGCGGCGCAGAAGGCGCGACTGGATGCGCTCGAGCAAAAGCTCAATGGCGTCCAACAACAACAGCAGGCCGCTGCGGCGGCCCCACCCGCCGCGGCGCCCGGCGCGGCGATGCCTGCCGGCGTAGGCTTCGAGCAAGGCAAAGGCCTGAGCTACACCACGCCCAATGGCAGCGTGTCACTCTACGGTCTCATCGACGTGTCGTACATTCACGCGAACAATGCCGACAAGAATGGCAACAGCGTGAGCTCGCCGCGCGTCGCCTGGTTCAGCGGCAACCGCTGGGGGCTCACGGGCAAGCGCGCGATGGGCAACAGCGGGCTGGACGTGATCTTCAGGTTGGAAGCTGAGTACGAGAGCCAGACCGGTAGCGACGACACGCCGGGCGTGACGTTCAACCGTGACGCCTGGGTCGGCGTGGAGAGCGCGTCGCTGGGCAAGCTCACGCTCGGGCGCCAGAACGCGATCGGTCGCGACCCGATCTCGTCGGCGATTTACGGTGATCCGTACGGTCCGGCGGCGCCGTCGACCGAAGAGGGTGGATATTCCAACAACAACAACTTCAAGCAGCTGATCTTCTACGCGGGCAGCGCCACCGGAACGCGTCTGAACAACGGCGTCGTGTGGAAGAAGAAGTTCGACGGCGGCTTGTACGCAGGCGCGTCGTACCAGTTCGGCGGGATTCCGGGCGACTTTGCCAACGGCTCGTCCGAGACGCTCGCGCTGGCCTACGCAGGCGGGGCGTTCAACTTGGCGGGATACGCCACGTCCGCCAAGGTGGCTGACCTGGCCAACAAGTCCTATTCGATCGGCGGCAACTACACGTTCGGCCCAGTCCGAGTGAATGCCGGTGTCTATCACTACACCGCAGACCAGGCCGGCGCGCTTGGTAGCCGAAAGGACAACGCGTACACCGTCTCGGCCAAGTTCGCA
>JANYBE010000149.1 GCA_025360945.1 Rhizobacter sp.
GGCGAAACCCCGACTTGCTCACCTGGCTCGATTCCCTGTGACCTTGCAGTAACGCGAAGCTGGAGACTGCACTCGATGCTCGACAACAGCCCTCGTCAGCAGCCCATGCTTCGCATTACGGATTCCTTGTCATTCAAGAACAAATGCCAAGCTTGCCATTTGCTCTTCAGGGTCTGGGTCAGGAGCTCGTGTGCGCGCGACGGCTCGGCCGCACCCGACGGGTGGTTGTGCGCGAGCACGACCGCGCCGGCATGCAGCTCGAGCGCACGCTTGACGACCTCGCGCGGGTAGACGCGTGGGTAACGATCTAAAGCGCCCTGAACAAGCCGAGTTGTTCCCGTGGCGTGTCGTTGGCGCCCTTGGCCCGCGGTCATGTACGGAAGTCGGCAAGGAATCGGTGGCAGGTTCACCGCCGCGATCTTGCCCTATTCCGAAAAGTCGAACGCCCTAGATCGGGCATCTTGTCCGTTTCTCCGCCTGCCGCTATATCTGGCCAACCGGACTGTGCACTCCTCGCCCTCCGCGATTGAGAACACTTGCGCCCGGCCGTGGCGCATCGTCCCGCGCGAGCGCAGGAGCAGACCCAGTGGCGTCGCGAACGCACCGCCGCGCTGCAGGAAAAGTCCGGGTGGAGGGCCGCCAAGCTCGACGAACAGGGTGCCGGCCTCAAAGCTCGGGGTCGCAAGTTGTTGGACAGTAGCGCCAAGGCGCGGTTGCGCCCTAACCGATCGTTGCGAGCAACTGTTTCGCGCGCCTCGTGCGTTGCTCAGCTGGGAGCGTTTGCAAAGCCATCAGCAGGCTGGCGACCGCATCGTCTTCGCAGTAGAGGTAGGGAAGCGAAACGCCGAGGACATTCGCGATTAGTCTGGCGGTAGCAACCGGAGGTTCGTGAACACCACGCTCGTAGCGGCTAATCCGGGCTCTGCTGCTGGACTCATCGATTCCGATGAGCACCCCAACTTTTTCCTGCGACCAGCCCAGCTCTTTGCGTCGTGCTCGGATACGACGTCCGACGACCGTTGCTGGTTCTGCAATCTTGCGAAGCATGTCACGAGTCTCGTAACAGGCTCATAATCTGTCGTTACGAAAGTCGTTACACGCAGCGGGCGCGTTTGCCCCGCCATGCCTCGTAAAATCTCCGCCACACTCTATCGGCAGCACGCCACGTGCCCACCGCACCAGGATTTCTCTTGAACCAAGTCCAACCGGGGTCGTTCCTGACCTTGCATTACCGCCTCGCCGGGCCTGACGGCGCCGACCTGATCAATACCTTCAACGACAAGCCGGCAACGCTGTCGCTCGGCACCGGCGAACTCGCGCCGGCGATTGAAGCGCGCTTGCTCGGTCTACCCGAAGGCACGCACCAGTCGTTCGAGCTCGCGCCGGGTGAGGCCTTCGGCGAGCGCAACCCCGAGCTGCTGCAGCGCGTGAAGCGCGCGCTACTCAACGAGCTGGGCGACCCGGACGAGCGCTACAGCGCTGGCGATGTGGTGCAGTTTCCCACCCCGAACGGGCAGGGTGCGTATGCCGGCGTGGTGCGCGAGATCGATGGCGACGTGGTCGTGTTCGACTTCAACCACCCGCTCGCGGGCCGGCCGGTGACCTTCGAAGTGCAGTTGATCGGAGTGCTTTGATGAGTTCGGGCCTGCAGGACATCGTGCTCGCCGAGCCACGCGGTTTTTGCGCCGGGGTCGATCGCGCGATCGAGATCGTCGAACGCGCGCTCATCAAGTTCGGTGCGCCGATTTACGTGCGTCACGAGATCGTGCACAACACCTACGTGGTCAACGACCTGAAGGCCAAGGGCGCGATCTTCATCGAGGACCTGGCCGATGTGCCCCCCGGCGCGACGCTGGTGTTCAGCGCGCACGGTGTGTCGCAGGCAGTGCGGCACGAGGCCGCACGACGAGGCTTCAGCGTCTTCGACGCAACCTGCCCGCTCGTCACCAAGGTGCACGTGGAAGTTGCCAAGCTCCACAAGGAGGGCTATGACTTCATCATGATCGGCCACAAGGGTCACCCCGAGGTCGAGGGCACGATGGGGCAGCTGACCGAGGGCATCTACCTCGTCGAAGACGTGGCCGACGTGGAGCAGGTGCAGCTCGCGCAGAGCGACAAGCTCGCGGTGGTGACGCAGACGACACTGTCGGTCGACGACGCGGCCGAGATCCTGCGTGCGGTGAAGCGGCGTTTTCCAAACGTGCGCGAGCCCAAGCAGCAGGACATCTGCTATGCGACGCAGAACCGCCAGGATGCGATCAAGGTGCTCGCACCGACGGTGGATGTGGTGATCGTCGTCGGCAGCCCGACCAGCTCGAACAGCAACCGCCTGCGCGAACTCGCGCAGCGACTGGGCACCGACGCCTACATGGTCGATGCACCCGACGACCTGAAGGAAGAATGGTTCGAGGGCAAGCGCAGCGTCGGCCTCACGGCGGGAGCATCGGCGCCGGACATCCTGGTGCAGCAGGTGATCGAACGGCTGCGCGCGCTCGGGGCGGTGTCGGTGCGCAAGCTCGCGGGTGTCGAAGAGACGACGCACTTCCCGCTGCCTCTGGGGCTAGGCGACAAGGCGATGGGCCTCGCGCCCAAGACGTGAGTCAACGCGGCGGGCGTGGGTGGAAGATGATCACCTGCGGCGCTTTCGGCTCAGCTTTGGCCGGTGCATGATCGCAGCCGTCGCAGCCGCAGCCCGAGGACACGGTGGCCGACTTGATCATCTTCAACGCGAGCTGGCCCGGCAGCGGCAGTTTCAGCAACTTCAGCGCGATCGCACGCCGCGCGGCGGCGGGCATCAGCGTCCAGGCCGCGTAGACCGAACAAGCGACGACCAGCAGCGCGACGATCAGTGTTTGCAACATGTCTCAGCCCCCGAGCGCCAGCGTGACGCGGTAGGTGACGAACGCCGCCACGTAGGCGAGCGCGAACAGGTACGTGGCCAGCATCAACGGGTAACGCCATGAGTTGGTCTCGCGCTTGACGACCGCGAGCGTCGAGATGCACTGCGGGGCGAACACATACCAAGCGAGCAGCGAATACGCGGTCGCGAGCGACCAGCCCTTGGCGATGATCGGCGAGAGCGCATCGGCTACTTCGCTGCCCGCGGCCGACATCGAATACACGGTGCCGAGCGCGCCGACCGCGACCTCACGCGCCGCCAGCCCCGGCACTAGCGCGATCGAGATCTGCCAGTTGAAGCCGATCGGTGCGAACACGTGCTGCAGCGCCTGGCCCAGCCAGCCGGCAATGCTGTACTGGATCGCCGGACCGGTCGCATCCGCGGGCGGCGCGGGATAGCTCGAGAGGAACCACAGCACGACCATCAGCGCGAAGATGATGCCGCCGACGCGCGCGAGAAAGATGTGCGCGCGCTCCCACAGCCCGAGTGCCAGATTGCGCACACCCGGCATGCGGTACGGCGGCAGCTCCAGCATCAGCGGCTGGTAGCAGCTCTTGTTCCAGACGCGCTTGAAGACCCACGCCACCGCCATCGCCGAGACCACGCCGGCCACGTACAGGCCGAACAAGGTCAGGCCGCGCAGGTTGAAGCCACCGATGCTGCGCTCAGGCACGAATGCACCGATCAGGAGCGCGTACACCGGCAGCCGCGCCGAGCAGGTCATCAGCGGGGCGATCATGATCGTGGCAAGCCGATCCTTCCAGTTCGCGATCGTGCGCGTGGCCATGATGCCGGGGATCGCGCACGCAAAGCTCGACAGCAGCGGGATGAATGCTCGGCCCGACAGGCCCACCTTGCCCATCAGGTTGTCGAGCAAGAACGCGGCGCGCGGCAGATAGCCCGAGTCCTCGAGCACGAGGATGAAAAAGAACAGGATCAGGATCTGCGGCAGAAACACGATCACGCTACCCAGCCCGGCGATCACGCCGTCGACCAGCAGGCTGCGCAGCGGGCCTTCGGCCATGTGGGCGGTCGTCCAGCCGCCAAGCCCGGCCATCGCGGCCTTGATCGCGTTCATCGGCACATTGGCCCACGAGAACACGGCCTGGAAGATCAGGAACAGCACGACCGCAAGGATCGTAAGGCCCCACACCGGATGCATCACGACCGCGTCGAGGCGGTGATGAAAGCGCTTCGCGTTCGCGGTGTCGGGCAGCACGGCGGGCTCGACCAGAGCCAGGATGCGGCGCACTTCCTTCTGCAATTGGGCGGACGTGCTGCGCGCGGTCGGTGGCGACGGCGTCAACGGGGCCCGCGCCGCGGCCGACTCGCGCTCCATCAGTGCCAGCAGCTGCGCATGACCATCGTGCCTGACCGCGACGGTCTCGACGACCGGGCAACCGAGTTCGACACTCAGGCGTGCCACATCGATCACCAACCCCTGCGCGCGCGCCACATCGGCCATGTTCAGCGCGACCATCATCGGCCGACCGAGGCTCTTGAGCTCGAGCACGAGGCGCAGGTTCATGCGCAGGTTCGTCGCATCGACGACGGCGACGACCGCGTCGGGCGCGTCTTCACCAGCACGCCGGCCCTCGATTACGTCGAGCGTGACCTGTTCGTCGGGTGTGGCCGGCGTCAGGCTGTAAGCGCCTGGCAGGTCGATCACCGACACGCTCTGGCCGTTGCGCAATCGGGTGCTGCCTACCTTGCGCTCGACCGTCACGCCGGCATAGTTGGCAACCTTCTGGCGCGCGCCGGTGAGCAGGTTGAACAGTGCCGTCTTGCCACAATTCGGGTTGCCGACCAGCGCCACGCTCCACGTCGCTTGTGCGCTCATGCCGAGATCACCTCGATGCACTGCGCTTCGAGCAACCGCAGCCCGAACATCGTGTCGCCGATCAGCACCGCGAGCGGCTCGCGGCCGCCGGGGCCGCGGCGCAGTAGCTGTACCGGCTCACCCGGAATGAAGCCAAGCTCGCCGAGGCGGCGCAGCGCGCTCTCGTCCATGTCGCTCGACGCAGCCACGACGCGCGCGACCGTCGCGTGCGCGCCGTTGGAGAGTTCATTCAGCAGCATGGTGAGTTGGGGGTGCGATAGCGGTCGATGTACATGCGAATGAGATTGTCTCTCATTTGTGTCGCCAAGTCCGCCTGCATGTCTTGGCCCTACTCGTCGCTGTGCCCGAAGCCGCGCCGGTGCAGTGCCACCGCCAGCGCCATCGCTACGCCCACGCCCGCGTGCACCCAGCCCAGTGAGGGGCGGACGGCCTCGGGCGCAAAGTAGTACAGCAAGTAGCCGCTGAGCACGAGCGCTGCGGCTAGCGCGCACAGCGCGAGGCCGGAACGGCGCTGGTGCGCCCAGCGCCGGCGCCGGCTCAGGCGCCAGCCGTGCGGCAGGTGGGCGGCAGCGACCACACCGAGCATGAACAGACCCGCGAACGCGGCCAGGCCATGCAGGCGCAGCACCCAGGCTTCGAGGGGATGCGGCAGCTCGTTCGCACTTGCGAGGTAGTGCATGGCAAGCCAGACCAGGCCCGTGACCAGCAACAGCGCGCCCACCACGTACACGCTCAGGCGATGCCAGCGGGCCAGATGGTGAGCGGCGGCGTGAGCTGCGGCTTGGACGGCGCGGGTCATGGGTCAGTGCAGCCACGCACGCGCGTCGAAGCGGGCGAGCAGCGGGTGCGAAGTATCGCCGCTGAGCGCGACGACCTTGGTCAGCGCATCGGCCCACAGACACAGCGGGGCGGCGACGCTGGCGTGGGCATAGCCCGGTGTGGCGTGCCCAGCGGCAGCGAGCCGCGAGCGGCTGCCAGGCCCGAAGTGGCTGGTCGCGAATGCGCCGTCGCGCAGCGTGGCGAACGCACGCACGCCGCCGCTAGCTTCGTCGCGCAATCGCACCGGTGCATCGATGTCACCGAACGCGCGCAAATCGCCCCCGGCGTTGACCCAGCCGGCACTGACGCCGTTGGCCATCAACGCGCGCACGGCCAAGTCCACGGCATGGCCCTTGCCGATGCCACCGAGATCGAGTTGTGCCGCGTCGCGGTGCTTGCACAGCTCGGCGCCGAGCAGTGCCCAGCCGTCGGGTGCCGAGCCGAGGCTGATGTCGAAGCCGCCGGCAGTCGAGTCGCGCAGCAGCTGTGCGGCCGCGAGCACCTGCTGCGTGATCGGCCGCAGGCGCAGGCGCTCACCACGGCGCAGCGTGTTAAAGCGCGCGACATCGCTGCCCGGCTCGAAACGGGACAGGCAGGCTTGCGTCGCGCGCACGACCGCGAATGCTGCATCGACTCCGGCGTGCCGATCGGCGCCCGGCGCGAACACGCCGACCTCGACCAGCGTGCCGAGCAGCGGTTGCGCGCGGCGCAGCCAGCACGCTGCGGGTTGCGGCTTCACGTCAGCGAACCTGTGCGGCGCGCCAACGCGACGATCGCGACGATGCGCCGCACGCCGTCGGTCACATGTGCGCAGCTCAGCGTGGCGCCGCTGATGTTCGCGATGTCCTCGCCGATGCGCAGCGCCGCGCTCACACTTTTGCCGACGAACTGCCTGCGCCATGCCGGCAGGCGGATCTCGAAACCGTGGCTCTCGCGGTACGACAGGATCTCGATCTGCCTGACCGTGCCGTCGAGCGCGATGCCGACCGCGTAGCTGATCAGCTCGACCTTGCCGATGACGTCGTCGGTGAGGACGAAGCCGAGCGCCGCACCCGCGCGTCTGGCAACGCGCACCGTCCAGCTCGCTGAACGCGCGCGCACGCCCTGAGCGTCGAGCTGCTGCATCTGCGCGGCGTCGAGCGTGAGGCTGCGGACCTCGAACGCATCGGCGTCCGGGAACATCAGCTTCGAGGCCTGATCGGCGCTCAGATAGTCGACCGCAAACGCGCTTGTCGGCGCCGCAGCCGCGAATGCACAGGCCGTTAGCACCACCCGCATCAGAAGCTCCAGCCGAGGCCGAGGTTGAAGCGGTTCAGTTCCACGTTCTCGCGGAAGCGCCGGTAGTCGGCCTTCAGCACGACGTTCGGCGAGAACTGGAAGTTCGCACCGATCGTGACAACGCGCTCGGCGCGCGCCGCATCGGGCGTGAGCCCCAGGCCGAGGTCAGCGTAGGACTTGGCGGTGTTGAACTGCTCCCAGCGTGCGAACGGCGACAGCGCGTAGTCCTCATGCGACCAGAGCTTGTATGCGCCCTGTGCGTACAAGCCGTCGAAGGTCTTCGGGATCAGCGTCGGGTTGCCGACCAGCGCGGCGTTCAGCGCCGCGGTGTTGGAAATGCTGGCGCGCGTGTAGACGGTGGAGAAATCCCAGCGCCCCGGCGTCCAGCGCGCATGCACGTCCCACAGCGTGATGCGCGCCTTCGCGACCGCCTGCGCCTGCGTGGCTTCGCCGGTGAACAGCGAGCCGCCAATCAGCAGCCCGGGGATGCCGCGCCAGTTGACCGCGCCGAACGCCGCGAGATCGTGGCTCTTGGCCAGCGCCATCTCCTGATGGATCGAACCGAGCGGCGACACCTTGCCCTCGGTCGAGGTCGCGTCCCACTTGGTCAGATCGAAGCTGGTCGTGATGCCGCCCTGCACGGTCAGGCCATTGTCGAAGTTGCCGACCAGCTGCACGCCGCCCTCGCGCCAGGTGCTGGGGATGATCGCTGTCTCGACGAAGTTGCGCTCGACGCCGTAGAACGCGGTGGGTTCGTGATTCTCGTTCAGCAAGCCGACCGGCATCAGGAACAATCCGGCGCGCATCGCCAAATTCGGCGTCAGCTGGCGCTCGATGTAGGCCTGCTCGACTTCGACCTCGCCGCGGTCGCTGGCCGACGACACCCCGTGCTCGACTTCCAGTTCGGTCACCGCCTTGGTCTTGTCGTCGAAGCGGTGCTGATAGCCGAGCACGAAGCGCCGCATGTCGGCCTGCGCGTTCTGATTCGCGTGCGTTGGGCGGTTGTAGTTGATCTCGCCGTAGCTGGTGAGCACGGTGGCGGGTTCGCTTGGGGCTGTCGGTTCAGTGGGAATGGCCACAGTTGCCAGTGCAGCGGGCGCCGCGGTCGTCTCCGGCGCGGGTGCCGCGCGCTGCTGCCGAATTTGCGCGAGCTCCGCCCTGACCGCGGCGAGTTCGGTGGCGAGCTGATCGAGCCGGCGAGCGAGTTCGGTTTCGGTGGCGGTCTGCGCGTGCGCGGCGCCAGCCGCGAGCGCGATGCTCGCGGCGATGAGGGTGGGCAGGGCGTTCAAACGGGGCATGGCCATGGGGGTTCCGGGATTCGTCGTGTGGGTGTTCGGGTGCAGGGGCGGGCTCAAGGCGTGGAGCCGTCGCTAAGCGTGTTGAGCAAGGCGATCACGTCGTCCACTTCCGCATCGCTGAGCGCCGGCGTGTCGCCGGGCCGACGGTCGGAGGGCACTTCGACGGCGTTGACGTTGACGCGGTACTGCGCCGGCAGATCGTCGAACTTGTGCACTGTGCCGTCGGTGTTCAGCGGGTACCACTTCTCAGGGTTGGTGTCGCGCTGCACGTAGAACGTGACCACATCCTTCAGCGTGTTGAAGCGGCCGTTGTGGAAAAGCACGTGGCGCAGAGCGACATTGCGCAGCGAGGGCTCCTTGAACGCGCCGCACAGGTCGGCTCGTGCTGCCATGTCGCCGCGAGCGCACAGGCCGAGGTCGTGGTACGCCGGGTCGCCGTTGCGCGCGATCAACGGGTTGCGTGGCACGCCAAGGTTATCGAAGCTGAAGTCGGTGAACAGCGGGAATCTGCCGTCGGCCGCCCTGCCCGACAGGTGACAGGCCTGGCAGTTGCCCTTGGTCGGGCTGTTGAAGAGTGCGAAGCCACGCATCTCCTGGTGGGACAGCGTCACGTTGCCGCGCAGGAACTCGTCGTACTTGCTCGAGAACGGGCGAAAGTCGGTGTCTTCGCGCTGGTACTGTTGAAGCGCCAGCGTGAGACGGTCAAAGGCGTCGTCGGGCCGGGCGAAGATGTCGGCACCAAATACCTGCTTGAACTCGTCGGCATACGTCGCGCGCGAGAGCTTGGCGATCACGTCGGCCTTGCTCGCGTTGGCCATCTCGAAATCGGTCAGAAAGGGCTGGCCGGCCTGGCTTTGCAGCGTCGTGGCGCGGCCGTCCCAGAAGAAGCCGCCGGTCGGCGTACCGTCGGCCGCGAAGTAGAACGCGCGGTTGAACGACAGGTAGTTGACCGACGGCGTGCTGCGCCGTCCCCGGAGATCCAGCAACGGACCGCCGAACTGCGCCGGCAGTGCATTCGTCGGGGAGTGGGCGTTGTCAGGGTCGTGGCAGGTAGCGCACGACTGACGGCCCGAGGCCGACAGCGACACGTCGCTGAAGATCTTCTCGCCCAGCGCAGCCCGGGCCGAGAGCGGCACTGGGTCGGGCACGCTGGCGTTCGATGCCGAATTCCCGCCACCACCGCAAGCAGCCAGAAAAGCTGCGCACAACACCCCAAAACACCACACCAACGACCTGCGGATCAGCACTCGAAAGCCCCCGTTGAAGATGCGACAGCAAGGGCTTCTAACCCTGATTGATAATGCGAACGATTTGCAATCATAATTCAGGCATCGCGAAAGAAGCAAGAGAACGAACATGATTGTTTGCGTGTGTCGCAGAGTCTCCGACAGCCAGATCCGCCAAGCTGCGATCGATGGCGCGCACAGCCTCGAGTGCCTGCAGATCGACCTTGGCGTGGCAACCCAGTGCGGGCGCTGTGCTGATTGCGCCTCGCGCGTGCTGTGCGATGCACGCGACGCGGGCGCGCATCAGCGGCACATCGTCACGATCGCCCGACCGTCGCAAGCCCAGATGGCCTGAGATGACGGCCCCTGGACGCCTGCGGCGTCGTCCCCCGAGGGGAACT
>JANYBE010000160.1 GCA_025360945.1 Rhizobacter sp.
CGACGCGCTGGCTGCCGTCGGCGAGCGTGTAGATGCCGGACTCGCCGTCCTTGTCGTCGAACTCGTCCTCGATCTCGCCGACGATTTCCTCGAGCACGTCCTCGATCGTGATCAGCCCGGCGGTGCTGCCGAACTCGTCGATCACGATCGCCAGATGGTTGCGGTTGGAGCGGAAGTCGCGAAGCAGCTCGTTCAGGCCCTTGGACTCGGGCACGAACACCGCTGGGCGCAGCAGCGTGCGCAGGTTCAGATCGGGCGAGCGTTGCAGCTTCAGCAGATCCTTGGCCATCAGGATGCCGATGACGTTCTCGCGCTTGCCCTCGAACACCGGGAAGCGCGAGTGACCGGTGCCGATCACCAAATGAAGCAGGTCGTCGTAGTCGGCCTCGATGTCAAGTAGGTCCATGCGCGCGGTGTTGACCATCACGTCGCCAGCGGTCATGTCGGCCATCCGGATCACGCCTTCGAGCATCATGCGCGACTCGGGCGCGATCAGCGACTTGTGCTCGGCGTCGGCGAGCGATTCGATCAGCTGGTCACGCGAATCCGGCCCCGGTGCAATCAGCTCGATGAGTTTTTGAAACAGCGTGCGCCGCTCGGCCGGGGCTGCAGCGTGCTTGTCGCCTCCGCGAAAGGGGCGACTCGGATGCGGATCGGACATCGCGCAACAGGCGGGGAGTTGGTGACGGGCTAGCTTAACCCAAGCCACTTCACCGGCTTCAGTTCAAGTTCCCGCGCGCCGCGCCGCAGCTCGGGCACCGAGCGCGTGAGCAGTTCGTGGTTCAACGCGTACTCGGCCCGGGGTCTTGACACATCTGCTACCTTGAAGGGAAGCCGACGACCCCCATATGTTGAGACCGCTCCACATCGTGCAGCACAAGCAAGGCAACCTCTCATGGCACTCATCCCCGCGACCATCCTCACCGGCTTCCTCGGCTCCGGCAAGACCACGCTGCTCAAGCGAGTGCTGACCGAAGCGCACGGCCAGAAGATCGCCGTGATCGAAAACGAGTTCGGCGACGAGAACATCGACAACGAGATCCTGGTGCAGGACAGCAAGGAGCAGATCATCCAGCTCAACAACGGCTGCGTCTGCTGCTCTATTCGCGAGGATCTGCGTACCACCCTGAGCGACCTGGCCGAGAAGAAGCGCAAGGGCGAACTCGATTTCGACCGCGTCGTGATCGAGACCACCGGTCTGGCCGACCCCGGCCCGGTCGCGCAGACCTTCTTCATGGACGACGAGATCGCCGAGAGCTACCTGCTCGACTCGATCTTGACGCTGGTGGACGCCAAGCACGGCGACCAGCAGCTCAATGACCGCCAGGAAGCGCGCCGCCAGGTCGGCTTCGCCGACCAGATCTTCATCAGCAAGACGGATCTGGTCGACGGGGCCACTGTGGACGCGCTGATCCACCGCATCAAGCACATGAACCCGCGCGCCCCGCAGACCAAGGTTAATTTCGGCGAAGTGGCGCTGGCCGACGTGTTCGACCTGCGCGGCTTCAACCTGAACGCCAAGCTCGACATCGACCCCGAGTTTCTGAACGCTGACGCGCACGATCACCATGATCACCACCACGATGAGCACGGGCACGACGAACACTGCGACCACCCGCACCACCATGTGCACGATGACGATGTGAAGTCCTTCGTGTTCCGCGCCGACAAGGCCTTCAGCCCGGCCAAGCTCGAAGACTTTCTCGGCGCGATCGTGCAGGTCTACGGTCCGAAGATGCTGCGCTACAAAGGTGTGCTCAATATGAAGGGCAGCGACCGCAAGGTGATTTTCCAGGGCGTGCACCAGCTGATGGGCAGCGACCTGGGCCCCAAATGGGCGCCGGGCGAGAAGAAGACCAGCAAGATGGTCTTCATCGGTCTAGACCTGCCGCGCGAGGTGTTTTTGCAAGGCCTGGAAGGCTGCCTGGTTTGACAGCGTGTCAAGTCGCGTTGCACACGTGATTTTTTGGGCGCGAAGCGCCGGTGCAACGTGGCTACAATCCGCGGCGGCCAAAGCCCGAGCCCGAGCAGAGGGTATAACCGCCGATGCGAGGAGACTGCTGTGAGCAAGACACCGGCCACTAAAAAGCCCCCTAAGAAAACCGCCCCCGGCAAGCCAGCTGTTGCCGTGTCCAAGGCGGCCAAGGCCGGCAAGTCGGCCGCGGCCAAAAAGCCGATTGCCCCCGTCAAGACGGGCAAGTCGACCAAGCCGACCAAACCGTCACGCGCGCCGGCTTCCAAGTCGGTCAAGGCCATCAAGTCCGCTTCCAAACCTGCCAAACCCGTGACGGCGAACGCCAAAGCGGCTCCACCTGCCGCTTCCGCCAAGACCAAATCGCCGATGAAACCCGCGCCCTCTCCCGCCTCCGTTGCCGTCAAAGTCGAGGCCGTCGCCTCTGTGGTCACCGCCGCCGGCCTGGCACCACTGATTCCCAAAAAGCCCGGGCGCGGTGCTTCCAAGTACGCCGCGCCGGCAGTGCAGGCCCCGTTGCCGCCACCCACGTCCCGATTCGCCGATCGGTTTGCGCCGCCGCGCCCCCCGACCCGACAGATGAACAACCTGGAGCTCGATACCCCTCGCCAGGCGCAAAAATTCGACCCGAAACTGGCCAACGCCTGGAAATCCAAGACCGGTCGCGACCTGACCGAGCCCGAAGTGCTGGCCATGCCCGAGTCGGAGTACATGAACGACAAGCAGCTGGAGTTCTTCCGCGTCAAGCTGCAGACGCTCAAGGACGACCTGCTCTCCAATGCCGGCGAAACCACCGAACACCTGCGCGAGGACACCTCCATCGTCCCCGATCCGGCCGACCGCGCCACGATTGAGGAAGAGCACGCGCTCGAGCTGCGCACGCGTGACCGCGAACGCAAGCTGCTCAAGAAGATCTCGCAGTCGCTGGGGCGCATCGATTCGGGCGAGTACGGCTTTTGTGACGAAACCGGCGAACCGATCGGGTTGGGTCGCCTGATCGCACGCCCCACCGCTACACTGTCTCTCGAGGCCCAGCAGCGTCGCGAACTGAAACAGAAGATGTTCGGCGACTGACCCCGCGGCCGCTTTTCCACCCAACGCGCGCGATGTCGGACCCCAAAGACTCGACCAGCTTCTTCCGTAAGGTCGTCAAGTTCGTGGCCAATCCGAGCACGGACTGGACCGAGCTGGCCGCGCCATCCGAGGAGTCGCGCGAGAGCGATTTCGCCAGGGGCGAGCTCAAGGCGATGATTGAGCGCAAGCGGCGCAACGATTTCGTGCGCAAGCGCGAGTTCGACATGCTTCGCAAGGTGCGCCGCGAAGGCCTGACGAGCGAGCAGCTCGCCGCCCTGGGAGGCTCGTCGCGCATCGACGATTCCGAAGCCAAGATGGGCGAAAGCGGCGCGAAGGCCGATCAGGGCGTGAAGGCCAAGATCGACGAGATCGAGCAGCAGATGGTGGGCGACAACAGCTACGCGGCGCCCCTGTCCAAACGCACGCCTGAGTTCTACAACGCCCCGACCGAACCGGCCGCGATGGACGTGACACCGAAGCGCGGCGCGCCGAGCACCTCGTTCGGCCCCGGTACGGGCGGCGCAGGGTCGGCGGCCAACGGAACCCCCAGTCGCATTGGCGCCTTGGACGCAGACCGTGCCTCGCCGGTCTCCGCAGCGGTGATGAGCGGCGGTGTCTCGCCGCTCTCGACGATCAAACTCGATTCGAAGTCGGGCGACTTCGCCCAGGCGTTCGCGCAAGAGCTCAGCGAGGTCGCCCACGACCCGGATCTGGACGAGGCGGTGATCGCGTTCGCGAACGCCGATTTCGACCAGTGCGAACAATCCATCGCCGGCCTCACCGGTGCGGGCGGATCGCGCGCCCAGCACGCCGAGACCTGGCTGGTACTGTTCGATCTGTACCGGGCGATCGGGCAGCAGCACAAGTTCGAGAGCCTCGCGCTCGACTACGCGCAGCAGTTCGGCTGGTCGGCGCCGCAGTGGTTCTCAATGCCCAAGCTGGTGGCCGAGGCCGCCGCCGAAGAGCGCCCGCGCACCTCGCGCATCGAGGGCCAGGTCGGCTGGATCAGCCCCCAACACATCGACCCCGATGTGGTTGCCAAGCTCGCCTCCGTGACGATGCAAATGCCGCTGCCCTGGGTGTTTGACTGGAACGCGCTTCGCAGCATCGACACCGAGGCCTGCGCGAGATTGTCCGAGCTGTTTCGCAGCTGGATCACGCAGACGCTGGACATGCGCTGGCTCGGGGGCGAGCACTTGTTTTCGGTGCTGAGCGACTCGGCGCCGACCGGCGTGCGCGATGTCGACCCGGCCTACTGGCAGCTGCGCCTGGACGCGCTGCGCATGACGAACCGCCCGGACCAGTTCGACGAGACCGCGATCGACTACTGCGTCACCTACGAGGTGTCACCGCCGTCGTGGGAGCCGGCGCGCTGCCAGGTGCGAGTCAGCGGCACCGGCAACACGGTGGCGTCGCAGCTCTCGGTGGTCAGCGATGTCTCGACCAACTTCGTCGAATCGGGTCTGCTGGACGACGCGGGCACGGTCAATGTCGGCACGGTCGAGCTGTCGGGTCAGCTCGTAGGCGACATCGGCGGCACGCTGAAGAAAATGGACGAGCAGCTCGGCGCGGCCAGCATCGTCAACGTCTCGTGTGGTCGTCTGATCCGGGTCGATTTCATCGCCGCCGGCGACCTGCTCAACTGGGTGCTGGCACGCCGCACCGAGAACCGCAGCGTGCGCTTCATCGAGGCGCACCGCCTGGTAGCTCTGTTCTTCGGCGCGATGGGCATCAACGAGCACGCCAAAGTGAAGGTGCGCACCAACTAGGCTGCGCGTCTTGGCGGCCGTGCCCTTGACGTGCGCCGCATCACCCCTATCTTCTCCCCATGGAAAACTATCACGGCACGACCATCCTAAGCGTGCGCCGCGGCAATGTGGTCGCGCTCGGCGGCGACGGGCAGGTTACGCTCGGCACGATCGTCGTCAAATCGACGGCGCGCAAGGTGCGCAAGCTGTACCGCGATCAGGTCCTGGCCGGCTTCGCCGGCGCCACGGCGGACGCGTTCACGCTGTTCGAGCGCTTCGAGGCCAAGCTCGAGAAGCACCAGGGCCACCTGGTGCGCGCTGCGATCGAGCTGACGAAGGACTGGCGTACCGACCGTGTGCTTCGCCGCCTCGAGGCGATGCTGGCGGTCGCTGACCGCGAGGCCTCGCTGATCATCACCGGCAACGGCGACGTGCTCGAGCCCGAGCACGGCATCGTATCGATCGGCTCCGGCGGCGCGTATGCGCATGCCGCGGCGCGGGCCCTGCTCTCGAACACCGAGCTCGCGCCGAAGGACGTCATCAAGAAATCGCTCGAGATCGCCGGCGAGCTGTGCATCTACACAAACCAGAACCACATCATCGAGACGCTGGACTGAGATGGAAGCCAAATCCAGCATGACCCCACAGGAGATCGTCTCCGAACTCGACCGCCACATTGTCGGTCAGGCCAACGCGAAGCGTGCGGTGGCGATCGCACTGCGCAACCGCTGGCGGCGCCAGCAGGTCGACGAGAAGATGCGCGGCGAGATCACGCCGAAGAACATCCTGCTGATCGGCCCGACCGGCGTCGGAAAGACCGAGATCGCGCGGCGTCTGGCCAAGCTTGCCGACGCGCCGTTCATCAAGGTCGAGGCGACCAAGTTCACCGAGGTCGGCTACGTCGGCAAGGATGTCGATTCGATCATCCGTGACCTGGTCGACATGGCGGTGAAGCAGGAACGCGAAAGCGCGATGCGCCGTCATCGCAGTCGTGCCGAAGACGCGGCCGAAGACCGCGTGCTCGACATCCTGGTGCCGCCGGCGCGCGGCTCCAGCCCTGAGCTCGGATCCGCCGCGCCGGCGCCCGTGGCCGACAACACGGCACGCCAGGTGATGCGCAAGCGCCTGCGCGAAGGCACGCTCGCTGACAAGGACATCGAGATCGAGATCAGCGAGCCCAGGCCCGGGCTGGAGATCATGAGTCCGCCTGGCATGGAAGAGATGGCCGAGCAGCTCAAGGGCCTGTTCGCGAATGCCGGCGGCGGCAAGAAGAAGCTGCGCAGGCTGCGCGTTGCCGACGCGCACAAGCTGCTCATCGAGGAAGAGGCCGCCAAACTCGTCAACGACGACGAGGTCAAGGCCGCGGCGCTGCACAACGCCGAGCAGAACGGCATCGTCTTCATCGACGAGATCGACAAGGTCGCCTCACGCAACGAAACGAGCGGCGCCGATGTTTCGCGCCAGGGCGTGCAGCGCGACCTGCTGCCTCTGGTCGAGGGCACGACGGTGACCACCAAGTACGGCATGGTCAAGACCGACCACATGCTGTTCATCGCCTCGGGTGCGTTTCACCTGTGCAAACCGAGCGATCTGATCCCGGAGCTGCAAGGGCGCTTCCCGATCCGCGTCGAGCTCGGCTCGCTAAGCGTCGACGATTTCGAGGCGATTCTGACGCAGACCCACGCCAGCCTCGTCAAGCAGTACACGCTGCTGCTCGCGACCGAAGGCGTGACGCTGGACGTGCAACCGGCGGCGATCCGGCGCATCGCGCAGATCGCGTTCGACGTGAACGAGCGCACCGAGAACATCGGTGCGCGGCGCCTGTCGACGGTGATGGAGCGGCTGCTCGACGAGGTGAGCTTCGATGCGCCGAACCGCTGCGGGCAGACGGTCAGCGTCGACGGCGCCGAGGTCGATGCGAAGCTCGCCGACCTGGCGAAGAACGAAGACCTGTCGCGCTACATCCTCTGAACGAGGATGGGCTCGCAGAGCACCTGGGTCCTGACTGAGTTCGCGATATAGCACTCCTCGTGCGCCTTGTGGTGCAGCTGGTCGAGTTCGTCGCGAGTCGGTTGATGCTCGCTAGAGAAGGTCACCGCCGGGCGCAGCGTGACACGCGTCATCGCCAGCTTGCCTAGCTCGTTCTTCGCCATCACGCCGACGGCGGCATCGACATAGCGATCGACGACGAACCCGCGCTTGGCTGCAATGGCCAGAAACCACAGCATGTGGCAACTCGATAGCGAGGCGACGAACGCTTCCTCCGGATCGACGGCGTTCGCATCCGACATCGGCAGCGGCACCGAGCTCGGCGCCGACGAACCCGGCACCTCGATACCTCCGTCGAAGCGCAGCACGTGTTTGCGGCTGTAGCGGTTGCCCAGAAAATCCTGCGCGAGGTCGCGCTCCCAAACAATCTCAGCGCTGTATTCGGACATCGTCGCCCTCCTTACAGGGCCAGCCGGTGCGACTGCAACTGCAGCAAGCCTTCGAAGATCAGGGTGTCCACCGTGTCGAACGGCAGGTCGATGATGGGTGAGAGCTTGACGGCCGCGCCGCCGGTCATGATCAGCGCCGGCTTCTCGCCGGTGCGCGCGAGCAGCTTGCGGTACATGCGCTCGACCGCACCGGCGATCGCATCTGCACCGCCGCTCATCAGCGCGTCGCTGGTGTTGGTCGGGAACTCGACCGCCTCGCCGGTCGGCGCCTTCAGGCCCGCGGTGCCCATCTCGAGCGCGCGCAGCATCAGACCGAAGCCGGGCAGGATCAGGCCGCCGAGAAAGCGCCCGGTCGCGTCGATTGCATCCACGGTGACGGCCGTGCCCACCATCACCACCAGTACCGGGCGGGCCGCACCCTGCGCGAGCACGCGGTGGCGCGCGCCGATCAGCGCGACCCACCGGTCGACGCCGAGCCGGCTCGGGTGGTCGTAGCTGTTGGTGACGCCGCAGGCGGAGGCGCCGGAGACGACCCAGCGCGGCTCCAGGTCCCACAACTCCAGCTGCTCCTCGACGCGGCGCTTGACGCCTTCGCCGGCGACCACGCAGCCCAGCATGCTGCCGGGTGCGGGCAACGCATGCCATTCGTTCTCAGCGAGGCTGTCTATCGTTTCGAGGAAGACCGCACCATGGTTCAGCAGCGTGGCCCCGGGCCGGGGCGAGGCGTACTGCGCCCACTTCAGGCGCGTGTTGCCGATGTCGATCGCCAGAAACGTCATGCAGCGATTTTGTCACGCCGGCTCGAGCATCGAGTCCGCGCGCCCATCGAGCATCTGGCGCACGCGCCGCATCGTGTGCGTGGCGCTGAGCGATCGGTGTGGTTTGCTGATCCGGCTCTCGACCTCTTCGAGCAGGCCGCTCAGATCGGCCCGGGTGCGGGCGCGGCGCAGCTTGAGCAGCGTGAGCGCTCCGGCCAGCGGCGCCTGGGCGCGAACGGCGCGCACGAGGATCAGGCGTGCCTCGGCGAACACGGGGTCGTCGGACAGCTCGTGGTCGTTGGCATCGGCATTCAGCCACGCCTGGGCGGTGGAAACACTGCCCAGCGTCGAGTCGGTCGAGGCCGATTCGGGAAACAGCGAGCGCGACGGCGGCAGCATCGAATCGGGCACCGCGCTCAGGCTGTCGGGGCCCGGCAGCGGCACGTCCACGTGCAGCATGCCGGCGGTGGGTGCGGGTTCGTCGATCAGCAGCGAGAAGGTTGGCTCGGCCAGCATGATCATGCCAAGCTCGATCAGCTCGCCAAAGCAAGTGCCCGGCACCCCAGCCTTCAGCGCCATCGTGCGCACCTCTTCGGCACTGCGCTTGCCGTCGATGAGGAACAGCACAGTGCGGTGGCGCTGGCTGACACGGCGCTGCCGCGCGCTCAGCTCGGCCTGACCCACCGGGGTCTTGATCGGAATCAACCCTGCGACCACACCACCCTCCTGGCGCTGTTGGAGCTAAGCTCGGAATTGTGCAGCCAAACGGCGCGCATGACGACGCCGGCTCACACGCCTCCCGCGGTGATAAGTCACGCAGGCCAAAGGCTGCACAGCTCGCGTGCGGAACTCCTCAGGAGAACTCGGTAAGCAGCGGCCTCGCTTCGGCCGCGATGGGGGACTCTGCGACCAAGGCACGCAGTGCCGAGCCGTCCAGTGCCGGGTGTTCGCCGCAGGCACGCGCGAGTATCTCGGCAGCCAGCGTCTTTAGCTGCGCGGTGGACGCGCGCAGCCGGGCGCGGAACTGCGCGTCGTCGAGGGTGTCGTTCAGGCCGCGGTTGAGCTCGGCAAACCATGGCATCGCGGCCTGGTCGAGCATCACGGCCGGGTTGCGCTTTTGGCTGAACGACGACCACGCACGGAAGAAAACCTGAACCGCCACATTGAGCCTCTGGCAGTGCGCGAGCTCGTCGCGCAGCGCGCCCATCGCGGCCAGGTCGGTGAGGCGGCGCTGGAAGAAGAACTGCGACAACACGCCCCAGTAGTAGGTGTAGTCCCAGATCACCTTGACCGGCAGCACCTCGGGGTCGCCGAAAAGCGGGTACTGGTCGGTGAAGAGCGCGAGCGTGCTATCGTAGAACGAGTGGAATACCTGGTCGTAGAGCTGCGCGTGGGCACCCAGCGGCCTGCGCGCCCGGTCGAGCGCGATCAGCTCGGTGATGTAGGTGTTGGCTATCCCGATGAAGTCGCTGCCGGGCGAATAGAACGGGTCGAGGAACAGGCCGGCCTCACCGGTCAGCGCCCAGCGCCGCGCCGAGAACACCTGCTTGCAGCCATACGAGAAGTTGCGCAGGAACGCGAAGTCCTGCAGCAGATGCCGCTTGCCGTCGAGCTCATCGAACAGCCGCGGCTGGTAGCGTTCGAACCAGCTCATCGCCTTTTCGAACGTGTTCATCGTATCCAGCGCGTGCATGCGCGGATCGGCAACGATGCCCACCGAGTGCGAGCCCGACGCGAGCGGGATCAGCCAGGCCCAGTAACCGGCGCCGACCAGGTGGTTGGTCGACAGCCAGCGCGCTGGCGGGTCACAACGCGCGCGCCACTCGGCGTTGCCGGTCCAGTCATCAATCTTGATCCGGTCCTTGATGCGGAACCACACCGCGTGCGCGTGATGCGCGTTGTCCTGCGCGAGGCCAAGCTTGCGCTTGAGAATGCCGGCGCGGCCACAGGCGTCGATGATCCAGCGCGCAGTCACAACGAAGGTCTCGCCCGCATGCGCGCAGCTCAGGCGGTGCGGTGCATCGTCCTCCGAGAGGTCGACGCGGCGCGCGATCGCGTTGTCGATGAACCGGACGCCACGACGCAGCGCCTCCTTGCCCAGGAAGTTCTCGAAAATGCCGCGATCAATCTGGTAGCTCGGCGTCGACAGAAAGCGGCTCGCACCGATCTCGGTGACTTGGTCGATGTCGCGTCGACCCTCGGAGAAGAAGAATCGGAAGCCGAACTTGCGCAGCTGCGCCTGGTCCATGTGCTCGGTGAGGCCCAGCACCTTGCTGAAATAGTGCGCGCCGATCTCGACCGACGATTCGCCGACCTTGTGCGCAGCCTCGGGCACCGGGTGCTGGCGACGCTCGAGCACGAGGATGTCGATGTCGGCAAACTGCTGCTTGAGCTGCAGCGCCAGCGTCAGGCCAGCCAGCCCCCCGCCCATGATGACGACGTCGTGGTGACGGCTGGCTTTGGCTTGCATGGGCTCAGTATGACGGCGCGCGCCGCGCAGGGTGATCGCTGTTACGCGCGATCACGCCTAAGTCGCCGCAAGCAGACTGCGGCTACACTTCGCCAATTGACGTATACGTCAATTGGCACCCGGAGGCTTCATGGCCAATAAGACACCTGTTTTGTCCGACTACCAATACGGCGCAGCGCTGAAGGATGGCAAGCGCTTCGACCTGACGCGCCTCGACCCCGCGGCCAAGCCGTTCGGCAGCGGCGACAAGACGCGCGACCGGCAAGCAACCGCGGCGCTCGCACTGGAGCTCGACGCGCTCCAGAACCTCTTCTACGCCGACCATCGCTTCAAGCTGCTGGTCGTGCTGCAGGGCACCGACACCAGCGGCAAAGACGGCACGATCCGCGGCGTGTTCGGCCAGATGAGCGCGCTCGGCGTGCACACGACAGGTTGGAAGGCACCGACCGGCGCCGAGCGCGAGCACGACTACCTGTGGCGGATCCACAGCCAAGTGCCAGGCCTTGGGGAGGTGATGCTCTTTAACCGCAGCCACTACGAAGACGTACTCGTGCCCACGGTGAGCGGCTGGATCACGCCCGAACAGACGGCACAGCGCTACGCCCAGATCAACGACTTCGAACGCATGCTGACCGAAACCGGCACGGTGGTCTGCAAGTTCATGCTGCACATCTCGAAAGACGAGCAGCGGGTGCGATTGGAAGACCGACTCGACGATCCGCACAAGAACTGGAAATTCGCGCTCGGCGACCTCGACGCGCGCAAGCACTGGGACGATTACCAGAAGGC
>JANYBE010000271.1 GCA_025360945.1 Rhizobacter sp.
ACCTCGCTCGGCGTCGGCGCGCACCTTGAAGCCTTCGGCGTCGCACCCGAGCGCATCACCGAGCTCGACTGGTGGGAGTCGTACACGCTGCCCAATTCGGAGCCCGCGGCCCGAGAAGTGCTGCGAGGGCGCGGCACTGACCGTGAGCTCCGAATTGGGCAGCGTGTACGACTCCCACCAGTCGAGCTCGGTGATGCGCTCGGGTGCGACGCCGAAGGCTTCAAGGTGCGCGCCGACGCCGAGCGAGGTCACGAACGGCACGTTCATGCGCGCGAGCTCGCCGATCGTCGGATAGTCGAGGTGGTCGTAGTGGTCGTGCGAGACGAGCACGAGGTCGATTGGCGGCAGCGCACGCAGCGCCACCGGTACGGGCTGAAAGCGCTTCGGACCGGCGATGCGCGACGGCGACGCGCGCGGGCCCCAGACCGGGTCGGTGAGCACGCGCAGGCCGTCGATCTCGATCAGCACCGTCGAGTGGCCAAGCCAGGTGGCTCGCAGGCCGGTGTCGGCACGGCGCAGCCACGCTTGGGTCGGATCGATAGACGGCAGCGGCGCACCAGGCGTGCGGCGCGGGCCACCGAACAGAAACTCGCTCAGCGTGGGTCGCGGCGCGGACGGATCGCGCAAGCCCGGCGGGATTGGGTGAACGTTGCGGAACGACTCGCCCGACCAGAGCGGTGACGACCGGATGCGCTCCAGGCGCAGACCTTCGGGCTTCTTGCCGAGTGATTTCATGGCGGGGAGTTAGGTGGGGTGGCGACCCGCAAGATACCAGCCCGCGCGAGATTGGGTAGATTCGCGGTTGACGAAGGAGACCGAGCATGGATTTCGACTCTGCCCTTGCACAGGCCTGGAACGACCACGCCGACGACCCGCTTGCCGTGGCCACACGCTGGCCCGAACTGCGATCGCTCGTCGTCGACGAGCCGCAGATCGAGCGCCTCGCCGTCCTGATGCACCACGTGCACGGCGCGCACCTGGGCGAATGGGCACAGGGCGCAGAGGCATTGCATTCCCTGCGCGCGCTGAGCGCATTTCGCGACAACGGCGCAAGCGGCCAGTCGCAGCACCGCGCGCTGGCGAGCCTCGCACTGTGCGCGAACGCCGACGGGCCGGCCGATGCGCTCTCGGCTTCCGATCGGATTCGCGTCGGTGCAATGGCGGCCGAGAACCTGAGCACGCGCGATCTCGCGCGTGCGGATGCGTTGCTGCGCCAGACGCTCGAACTGGCGCAGCGCAGCGGGTTGCCCGACAGCGACGCGATGCACCGCACGCTCGCGGGCGTGATGCATAACCTCACCTGCACGCTCGAGGAGAAGCCGGACCAGTCTGCGGACGAGCGAGCGCTGATGGTCCTAGCCTCGCAAGCCTCGCGTCACCACTGGGAAAGGGCCGGTACTTGGCTGAATGTCGAGCGCGCCGAATACCGGCTCGCGATGACATGGTTGAAGGCTGGCGATCCCGTGCAGGCGCGCCGGCACGCCCTAGCGTGCCTGGCGATCGTGGCGGCAAACGATGGGCCCGCGCTAGAGCGCCTGTTCGGTTGGGAGGCGCTCGGCCTCGTCGAGCGCGCCGCTGGCAGCGAGGCGGAGCATGCGCATGCGCTGCGGATGGCACGCGCTGCGTTCGCCGAACTCTCGGAAGACGACCAGGTTTGGTGCAAGGCGAGTCTGGACAAGCTCGCCTGACCTTCTTCTCCTGTTGTCGTCTCCTGTTGTCGTACAACTAACGGATATTCTCGGAGGATCTCCCGGGCAATCATCGTATGCTTGACCGAGGTGAAAGGCACGTTGTACGGTGACCCGATTCACTCTAGTTTACGAAGGATGACGCCATGAAGCTCGGATTCATCGGCCTCGGCATCATGGGCGCGCCAATGGCCGGCCACCTGATCGCCGGTGGTCGCACGCTGTTCGTCGCCACTCGCAGCAAGGTTCCGGCAGACTTGGCCGGCAAGGCCACGGTCTGCGCCAGCGGTGCCGAAGTGGCGCGCAACGCCGACGTAATCTTCACAATGGTGCCCGACACGCCGGACGTCGACGCCGTGCTGTTCGGCGAGGACGGTGTGGCGGCGGGCCTGAGCAAAGGCAAGACCGTCGTCGACATGAGTTCGATCTCGCCAATGGCGACGAAGGCCTTTGCCAAGCGTATCAACGCAATCGGCTGCGACTACCTCGACGCGCCGGTTTCTGGCGGCGAGGTCGGCGCCAAGGCCGCGAGCCTGACGATCATGTGCGGCGGCAGCGAAGAGACCTTCGCCCGCATCAAGCCGCTGCTCGAGCTGATGGGCAAGAACATCACGCTGGTCGGCGGCAACGGCGACGGTCAGACGACCAAGGTCGCCAACCAGATCATCGTCGCGCTCAACATCGCCGCGGTCGGCGAGGCGCTGCTGTTCGCGAGCAAGGCCGGCGCCGACCCGGCCAAGGTGCGCCACGCGCTGATGGGCGGCTTCGCGGCAAGTCGCATTCTCGAAGTGCACGGCGAACGCATGATCAAGCGCACCTTCGCGCCGGGCTTTCGGATCAAGCTGCACCAGAAGGATCTGGCTCTCGCACTCGCCGGCGCACGCGAACTCGGCGTGGCGCTGCCGCAGACCGCGAACGCGGCGCAACTGATGCAGGCCGGCGCGGCGCACGGCGATGCCGAGCTCGACCACTCGGCGCTGGTGCGCGCGCTTGAGCGGATGGCGAATCACACCGTGATGCCGGAAACACCGTGACACCGACCCGCCGCAGACTCAGCCTCGCAATCGCAATCGCAATAGCCATCGCCGGCACCCTCGGTTCGTGGGTGGCACCCGCCGCGGCGCAGGACAAGTGGCCGAGCAAGCCCATCACCTATGTCGTGCCCTTCCCGGCCGGCGGTACGACCGACACGCTGGCGCGGCTGATCGCACAAAAGCTCGGCACCGTGCTGGGCACCACGGTGCTCGTGGACAACCGCGCCGGCGCGGGTGGCAACGTCGGTTCCGAGCGGGTCTCGCGCGCCGCACCGGACGGCTACACGGTGATCGGCGGGACGATCAGCTCGCACGCAATCAATGTGAGCCTGTACCCGAAGATCGGCTACGACCCGATCAAGTCTTTCACGCCGATCACGCTGATCGGCACCAACCCGACGGTGCTCGTCGTGAATCAGGCGAGCCCATACAAGACACTGGCCGACGTGATCGCGGCCGGCAAGGCGAAGAAGCCGATCACCTCGGCGTCGGCCGGCAATGGCACCTCGCAGCACCTGTCGCTTGAACTGCTGAAATCGAAAGCTGGCATCGACATCACGCACATTCCGTACAAGGGCAGCAGCCCGGCGATCCAGGACGTGATGGCCGGCCAGGTCGACATGATGTTCGACACCACCGTGGTCGCCGGTCCGCACATCGAGAGCGGCAAGCTTCGCGCGCTCGCTGTGACCTCGGCGAAGCGCCAGCCGACAATGCCGAACGTGCCGACCGTGGCCGAGACTGTGCCGGGCTACGAGGTGATTTCGTGGCAGGCGATCTTCGCGCCCGCGGGCACACCCAAGGCGATCGTCGATCGGCTGCACGGCGAGATAGCGAAGATCCTCGTCGAACCCGAGATGCGCGAGCGCCTCGCCAAGCTCGGCATGCAGGGCTCGCAGATGACACCGGCCCAGGTCGGCGAGTTCCAAAAGGCCGAGGTCGCGAAATGGGCGCAAGTGATCAAGGCCGCCAACATCAAGCTGGAGTAGGCGTGCTGTTCGACACGCCGCGCTTTGTCCGCAACCTCGAGAAGCAGTTCCTCGCCCTCGAAGCTGCCCAGTACGTCAGCACCGGTAAGCCCATCCAAGCGCGTCGTTGGCGGTGGC
>JANYBE010000288.1 GCA_025360945.1 Rhizobacter sp.
GCTTCGTCGGCGTCGTGGTCTGGTACACCGGCCACAAGGGCAACGACATGTCGGGCACCGAGTACACACATGGCGAGCTGGTCGAGACCGGCTGCCGCGGCGTCTGGCGCGATCCGATGATGCCGGGCAAGTACGCGTTCAACACCTACGCCGGTAAGATCGAACTGGTGCCCACCACCAACTTCGTGCTGATGTGGCAAAGCGGCTCGAGTGGCTCGAACTTCGATTCGAACCTGCGCGAGATCACGCTGATCACGAAGGACGCGTTCGAGCCGCTGCTGCCGCTGTCGGTCGTCGTGCACATCGACTACAAGAAGGCGCCCATGGTGGTGCAGCGTTTCGGCAACGTAAAGCAGCTGGTCGAACAGACGCTGGACCCCATGGTCTCGAGCTACTTCAAAAACGTCTCACAGACGCGCACCTTCATCGAGCTGATCCAGTCGCGCAGCGAGCTGCAGGCCGGCGCATCGATCGACATGCGCGATCGGTTCATGGCGTATTCGCTCGAGTTCCAGGAGGTGCTGATCGGCACACCGAAGCCGCAGGCCGGCGACACGCAGATCGAGAACATCATGTCGCAACTGCGCGACCGCCAGATTGCGCGCGAGCAGGTCGAGACCTTCGCACAGAAACAGATCGCGGCCGACAAGCAGCGCGAGCTCAACGAGGCCGAGAAGCGCGCGCAGAAGCAGGCCGAACTGACCGCCTCGCTGGTCGACATCTCGATCAAGGACAACAACGGCGCGGCGCTGGTGAAAGCCGCCGAGCGCCGCCGCGAGGAAATATCGCTGCTCGCGCAGGCCGACAAGTTCCGCCAGGAGAACGAAGGCGCGGGCCGCGCGTCGGCGATCCAGGCCGTCGGCGAAGCCGAGGCCGCTGCGATCAAGGCAAAGTCCGATGCGCTCGAGGGCGAAGGCGCCGACAAGCAGCTGATGCAGACCGTGATGCTGCGCCTGGCCGAAGCCTTCGAGGCCGCAAAGGTGCCGCTGGTGCCGCAGATCCAGCTCGGCGGCAGCGAGGCGAACGCGTTCACGACGCTGCTCGCGCTGATGAGCACGATGAAGGCGCGCGAGCTCGTCGCACACGACAGGTGAGGTCGGGCTTTGATCCAAAATGGCGTGGCGACTTATCGCCGGCCTTGAAAGTTCCGCTTGAACCGCACGCCTACCCTCTCGATGCCAACGCTGCGCGGCCCTGTCCACTGCGTCTGGGACGCGGGCGCCACGCTCGGTGAAGGCACGTGCTGGTCGCCTCGCACGCAATCGTTGTGGTGGGTCGACATCCTTGAGCGCCGCCTGTACCGCTACCGCCCGGCAGATGGTGCGCGCGGCACGTGGCAGTTCGACGAAGAGATCTCGGCCGTCGCCGAACGGCGCGCCGCAAAGGGACTGATCGTGACGCTGCGACGCGGCTACGCGCTGTTTGACCCCGACGCGCCCGGCGTCGTGCCGCACTACCTGCATCGCCCACCGGAAGAGCGCGCCGACAACCGCTTCAACGACGGCAAGTGCGATCGCAGCGGCCGCTTCTGGGGCGGCACGATGGACTTCGCCTGCAAGCTGCCCACCGGTGCGCTGTACCGCTATGACCCGGACGGAAGCTGCGTGCGCCACGAGATAGGCTTCGCCGTCACCAACGGTCCGACCTGGTCGCGGGACGAGCGCACGATGTACTTCAACGACACGGTCAACGGCCGAGTCCATGCGTTCGATTTCGATGCGACGTCGGGCGCGTTGTCGAACCAGCGCGAATGGTTGAGGTTCGCGCGCGGCGACGGCTTCCCCGACGGCATGACGACCGACGCCGCCGGGCGCCTGTGGCTCGCGCACTGGGGCGGCTCCTGCGTGAGCTGCCACGACCCTGAGAGCGGCGCCGAGCTTGGCCGCGTAAGTCTGCCGACCAGCCACATCACGAATTGCGCTTTCGGTGGGCCCGATCTGCGCACACTGTTCGTCACGAGCGCGCGCTTCGATCTGGCGGCCGGGCAACTCGCCGCGCAACCGTTCGCTGGTGGCCTGTTCGCGGTCGGACTGAGCGAGCCGGGCGTGCCGGCCTCGATGTTCGGCGGCTGATTCGCGCGCTCAGATCAGGCCGTTGCCCGACTCGAGCACCTCGCTCAGGTCTTCGCGCGTTTCCTTCAGCTGCACCAGCGTTGCCTGCTGCGCCGCGAGCGGGTCGCGGTTCAGCAGCGCGGTCAGAATCGCCTTGTGCCGCGGCAACGACAGCGCGTGCGTGTTCGGGTGCAGGCTGCTGAGTTTGATCGATTCGCGCAGCGCGAGCGACAACATGTTGCCGATGTACGCGAGCAGGTCGTTGTGGGTGGCTTCGGCGATGCGACGGTGGAACGCCAGGTCGGGTTCGAGAATTTCATCGGCGGTGCGCGCTGCCTCCATGCCCGCGTAGGCCGCGGCTATGCCCTGAAGATCGACGTCGCTCGCGAGCCTGGCCGCCAGCGCGGCCGCGGCCGGCTCGAACACGCGGCGCACCGTCAGCAGCGTTTCGACGAAGTCCGGCGGCGGCTGGGTCTGAATCAACCAGTACAACACGTCGGGGTCGAGCAGGTGCCATTCGCTGCGCGGGCGCACGGTCGCGCCGGCACGCTGGCGCGACAGCACCAGGCCCTTGGCGACGAGCACGCGCGTCGCTTCTCGCAACACGGGTCGGCTGACCTCGTAGTCTGCCAGCAGCGCGGCCTCGGCCGGCAGTCGATCGCCCGGCTTGAACTCGCCGGCGACGATGCGCATGCCCAAGTCGCGCACGATGCGCGCGTGCATGCTCTTACGCTCCGGCGGATGCCGGTAATCGCGGTGACCGTGGGCGGCGTTCAACCCTTGCTCTTGTTGTAGACATCGACAAAGACGGCCGCCAGCAGCACCAGGCCCTTAATGACCTGCTGGTAGTCGATGCCGATGCCGAGGATGGACATGCCGTTGTTCATCACGCCCATCACGAACGCGCCGATCACCGCGCCCAGCACCTTGCCGACACCGCCCGACGCCGACGCGCCGCCGATGAAGCACGCGGCGATCACATCGAGCTCGAAGCCTGTGCCAGCCTTGGGTGTCGCGGTGTTCAGCCGCGCCGCGAACACGAGCCCGGCTACCGCGGCAAGCACGCCCATGTTGACGAAGGTATAGAACGACAGCCACTGCGTCTTCACGCCCGACAGGCGCGCCGCCTTCTCGTTGCCGCCGAGGGCGTAGATGCGCCGGCCAATCGTCGTGCGCGTGGTCACGAAATCGTAGAACAGCATCAGCAGCGTCATGATAATCAGCACGTTGGGCAGCCCTTTGTACGAGGCGAGCTTCCAGCTGAACGCGACGATGATCGCGACGAAGATCAGGTTCTTCGCGATGAAGAAAGGGTAGGGCTCGGCCTCCATGCCGTGGTGCGTCTGGTTCGCACGCTCGCGCAGCTTGGCGGCGATCAATGCGAACGCGACGACGATGCCGGCGAGCAGCGAGGTCGTGCGCAGCGTCTCCCCATTGAGCCAGTCCGGAATGAAGCCTGAGCTCAGTAACTGGAAGGTGGGTGGAAACGGCCCGACCGACTGGCCTTGCAGGAGCGCCAGGCTCAAGCCCTTGAACACCAGCATGCCGGCGAGCGTGACGATGAACGAGGGGATGCGGAAGAACGCCACGAACCAGCCCTGGGCCGCGCCGATCGCCGCACCGGCGAACAGGCACACCAGCGTGGCCGGTACGAAGTGCCACTCGAACTGTACCATCAGCACCGCGGCAAGCGCACCGATGAATCCGACCACCGACCCGACCGACAGATCGATGTGCCCGGCGACGATGACCAGCAGCATTCCCAGCGCCATGATGACGATGTAGCTGTTCTGCAAGATCAGGTTCGTCAGGTTCAGCGGCTCCAGCAGCGTGCCGTTGGTCATGACCTGGAAGAACGCCATGATCGCGACCAGCGAGATCAACATGCCGTACTCGCGCAGGTTGTTCTTCAAGAAGCCCCTGTAAGGATGGGCGGTTGCCGAAGGCTCGGTCATTGCGCAGCCCCCGCGGTGACGATGGAACGCATGATCTTCTCCTGCGACGCTTCGGCGCCGGTGAACTCTTCCACGAAGCGCCCTTCGTTCATCACGTAAATGCGGTCGCACATGCCGAGTAGCTCGGGCATCTCCGACGAGATCATCACGACGCATTTGCCCGCGGCCGCGAGTTCGACCATCAGCGTGTAAATCTCGAACTTGGCGCCAACGTCGATGCCGCGCGTCGGCTCGTCCAGGATCAGCAATTCGGGGTTCGCGAACAACCACTTCGCCAGCACGACCTTCTGCTGGTTGCCGCCCGACAGGTTCACGACCGGCTGGAACACGCTGGCACAGCGGATGCGAAGTTTCTTCCGGTACTCGCTGGCGACCTTGAACTCGCGCCCGTCGGATATCACCGTCGCGCTTGACACACCGCCCAGATTAGCGAGCGTGATGTTGCGCCGGATATCGTCGTTGAGCACCAGCCCGTAGCCCTTGCGGTCTTCGGTGACGTAGGCGATGCCAGCGGCAACCGCCTTCTCGATCGTGCTCACGTCGGCCTGGCGGCCGTGCAGCAGCACCTGGCCACTGATCTTGCGGCCGTAGGAACGCCCGAACACGCTCATGGCCAGCTCGGTCCGCCCTGCCCCCATCAACCCCGCGATGCCGACGATCTCGCCGCGGCGCGCGTGCAGGTTCACGCCCTTGATCACGAGCCGGTCGGCATGTTCGGGGTGGTGCACTCGCCAGTCCTTGATCTCGAACACCGTGTCGCCAACCTGCGGCGTGCGCTTCGGATAGCGGTCCGCCATTTCGCGTCCGACCATCGCCTTGATCACCTGGTCTTCGCTGACTTTCTCGATGCGGCAGTCGAAGCTGCGCACCGTGCTGCCGTCTCGAATGACCGTGATCGTGTCGGCCACCTTCGCGATCTCGTTGAGCTTGTGCGAGATCAGGATGCAGGCGATGCCCTGCGCTTTCAGCTCCAGCAGCAACGCGAGCAGCGCGTCGCTGTCGGTCTCATTCAGGCTCGCAGTCGGCTCGTCGAGGATCAGCAGCTTGACCTCCTTCGACAGCGCCTTCGCGATCTCGACGAGCTGCTGCTTGCCCACGCCGATATCGGTGATCAGCGTGCTAGGCCGTTCGTTCAGCCCGACCTTGCGCAGCAGCGCCTGCGTCTTCGCATACGCGGCGAACCAGTCGATCACGCCGAAGCGCGCCGGCTCGTTGCCGAGAAAGATGTTCTCGGCAATCGAGAGCAGCGGCACCAGCGCGAGCTCCTGGTGGATGATGATGATGCCGGCGTGCTCGCTGTCGTGGATGCCACCGAAGTGGCGCTCCCGGCCCTCGAAATGGATCGCACCCTCGTATTCGCCGTAAGGGAACACGCCACTCAGCACCTTCATCAGCGTCGACTTGCCGGCGCCGTTCTCGCCGACGACGGCGTGGATCTCGCCGGCGCGCACCGCGAGGTTCACATCGCTCAGCGCCGTCACCCCGTGAAAGCGCTTCGTGATGCCCCGCATCTCCAACAAAATCATCGCAGCGCTCAGCTATTTGATCTGCGATTCCTTGTAGTAGCCGCTGTCGATCAAGATCGGCTTCCAGTTCGAGACATCGACGCTGACCGGCTTGAGCAGGTACGAGGGCACGACCTTCACGCCGTTGTTGTAGGTCTTGGTGTCGTTGATATCCACCTTCTTGCCGCTGAGCATCTCGTCGATCATCGTGACGGTGACCTTCGCCAATTCACGCGTGTCCTTGAACACTGTCGAACTTTGCTCGCCGCGCAGCATCGACTTGACCGAGGCCACTTCGGCATCCTGCCCTGACACGATCGGAATCGGCTGCTTCGGCGTGCCATAGCCCACGCCCTTCAGCGACGACAGGATGCCGATCGACAAGCCGTCGTACGGCGACAGCACCGCGTCCACCCGGGCGCTGCCGTAGAACGCGCTCAGCAGGTTGTCCATGCGCGCCTGCGCCACCGCGCCGTCCCAGCGCAGCGTGCCGACTTTGTCCATGCCCATCTGTTTGCTGCGCACGACCAGCTTGCCGCTGTCGATGTAGGGCTTGAGCACGCTCATCGCCCCGTCGTAGAAGAAGAAGGCGTTGTTGTCGTCGGGTGAGCCGCCGAACAGTTCGATGTTGAACGGGCCTTTGCCGGCTTTCAGCCCGAGCTTGTCGACGATTGAGCCAGCCTGCAGCACGCCGACCTGGAAGTTGTCGAAGGTCGCGTAGTAGTCGACGTTCTTGGAGCCCTTGATCAGGCGGTCATAGGCGATGACCTTGATGCCGCTGTCGGCCGCCTTTTGCAACGCGTTGGACAGCGTCGTGCCGTCGATCGCGGCGATCACGAGCACCTTGACCTTTTTGGTGATCATGTTCTCGATCTGCGCGAGCTGGTTCGGAATGTCGTCCTCGGCGTACTGCAGATCGGCCTTGTAGCCTTTGGCCGCGAGGCTCTTGACCATGCTGTCGCCGTCGGAGATCCAGCGCGCCGACGACTTGGTCGGCATCGACACGCCGACCGTGCCTTTGTCCTGCGCCTGC
>JANYBE010000316.1 GCA_025360945.1 Rhizobacter sp.
GACAACGACAAACAGCCAAAGGACCCCAGCCCATGACCCACTGAACCAGCGACATTCATCCCCGTCCAACCGGCCATCCTGAATGTCGTTTTACCGGACACGCTGCTTGACGCTCTCCACAGTGCGATCGCGGACGGCCCCAAGCCTTTCACGCTGCTCGGCGAGCATTTGGTCGTATGGAGGACGGCCGACGGCACGCCGGCCGCACTGCGCGATCGCTGCTGTCACCGCCCCGCGAAGCTATCCAAGGGTCAGGTGGTCGATGGCCAGATCGTCTGCGGCTACCACGGCTGGACCTACGACTGCAGCGGCGCCTGCGCGCGCATCCCGCAGTTCATCGACGGCGAGAAAATTCCGGCCGGTGCCAAGGTGCCGGCGTATCGCTGCGAAGAAAAATACGGCTACGTGTGGGTCGCGCTTGGCGACCCGCTGCGGCCGATTCCCGACTTCCCGGAAGACGGCCGCCCCGGCTACCGCCGCATCTTCCAGCTCTATCAAGAATGGGAGACGAGCCCGGTGCGCATGATGGAGAACTCGTTCGACAACGCGCATTTCTCGTTCGTGCACCGCGGCACCTTCGGCGATGCGCAGCGGCCGGTGCCCAAGACCTACGAGCTGGTCGAGACCGAATACGGTTTCGAGGGCGAATCGAGCGTGCCGATCTTGAACCCGCCTGCCTCGCACCGCGTGACGGGCTCCGACGCACTGACCGTCACGCGCCACCTCACCAACCGCTACTACTTGCCGTTCGCGCGGCGTTTTGGCTGCAGCTATGACAGCGGCATCGACCACGTCATCTACAACTGCGCGACGCCGATCGACGACGAACGCATGATGCTGGTGCAATGGCTGTACCGCAATGACACCGAAGCCCAGTGCACGGCGCAGGAGCTGATCGAGTGGGACGGCGCGGTGACCGCCGAAGACCGGGAGATCCTCGAGGCGACCGACCCCGACGCATGCATCGACACGCGGCGCCGCCAGGAATTCCACATGCCTTCGGACAAGCCAGGGTTGCTGATCCGCAAGCTTCTGATGGCGGTGCTTGCCGAGCACGGCGAGACCAAAGTGCACAGACCGCCGCGGGGGGCACGATGAGCGACCTGCTGATCCGCAACGCCGCGGCGATCGTGACCGGCGCGCGTGGCGATCGCGCGCGCGCGAAAGGGCCCGATATCCGCGTGCGCGACGGCAGGATCATCGCGATCGGCGCGCGACTGCCCGAGCCCGGCGAGCCCACAATCGACGCGTCCGATTGCGTCGTCTACCCGGCCTGGATCAACACCCATCATCACTTGTTTCAGTCGCTTCTAAAGGGTGAGCCACAAGGCCTTAACGCGACACTGACGCCGTGGCTCGCGGCCACCCCGTATCGCTTTCGAGCCGGATTCGATGCAAGACGCTTTCGCCTGGCCGCGCGCATCGGTCTGGTCGAACTCGTGCTGTCGGGTTGCGGCACGGTGGCCGATCACAACTACCTGTACTACCCGGGAATGTCCTTCGATGCCTCGGCGATCCTGTTCGACGAGGCCGAGCGACTCGGACTGCGCTTCGTGTTGTGCCGCGGCGGCGCGACACTGACGCGCGAACTCGAAGCGGAGCTGCCGCTCGCGCTGCGCCCCGAGACGCTCGGGGCCTACCTCACCGATTTAGAACGGCTCGCCGCCGCGTACCACGACCCCGCGCCGGACGCGTTCCGCCGCGTCGTCGCCGCGCCGACGACGCCGTTGTTCTCGATGCGGCCGGCCGAGCTGCTCGAGACGGCGCACACCGCGCGCCGCCTCGGCCTGCGCCTGCACTCGCACCTGTCGGAAACCGTGAACTACCAGGACGCGGCGCACGCGCAGCACGGCCTATCGCCGATCCGCTTCGCCCAGGAGGTTGGCTTGCTCGGCGCCGACGTGTGGTTCGCTCACCTGGTGAAGCTCGATGCCGACGAGATCGCGCTGCTGGGCGCCACCGATACCGTATGGCGCACTGCCCGCAGAGCAATGGCCGCCTAGCCAGCGGCATCGCACCGGTTCGCGCGCTCGAAGACGCCGGCGCGGTGGTGTCGATAGGCGTCGACGGCGCGGCGTCCAACGAGGCCGCCGACATGATCTCGGAAGTGCATGCCGCGTGGTTGATGCAGCGTGCGCGCGGCGGCCAGGCGGCCAAGGCCTTGTGTCGCGGCGGCGCGGGCGAGACCGGCGCGCGAGATGCGAGCATCGAGGACGTGGTCCGCTGGGGCACGGCCGGTGGCGCGCAGGTGCTCGGGCTGACCGACACCGGCTGCCTCGCGCCCGGCATGGCAGCCGACATTGCGGTCTATGCCCTCGACCGAGATCCGCGTCACTTCGGCCTGCACGACGTGGCGCTCGCCCCTGTTGCCAGCGGCGGTCGCGCGCACCTGCGCGCGCTGCTTGTCGGCGGGGAACGCGTCGTCGAGCACGGTGCGATTCCCGGTCTGGACCTGGCCGAACTCGGCCACGCGGCCAGTGCCGCGGTACGCGAATTGCAAGCCTGGGCATGATCCAGTGGACACTCATGAGGCCAGACATTTCCGAACTTCCCATCCGCTCGCGCGCGCGCCTGGGGCGCGAGCGCATCCTGGCGCTGATCCGCGAAGCGGCCATCACCGAGTTCGGGCTGCACGGCTTCAAGGGCGCCTCGACGCAGGAGATCGCCGAACGCGCCGGGCTGACCAAGCCGCAGCTGCAACACTACATCAAGGGCAAGGACGAGCTCTACAAAGAGTTGCTGTTCGCGGTGCTTCGGGGTTGGTCCGAAGCCTTCGCGTTCGACGCGTCCAGCGCCGACCCGCGCCGCGTGCTCTCGCACTACATCCACAAGAAGCTCGCCTATGCGCTCGACAATCCGGGACTGTCGCGCATTTTTACCAACGAGCTGCTGGGCGGCGGGCCGAACCTGCAGCGCTCGTGGAACCACACGACGCTGGTCGCGATGAAAGCCAACCGTGGCTTCACCTACATCCAGAGCGGCTTCGAACCCGCGCGCCATGTCGAGCAGGTCAAGGCGCTCGAGCGGCTGCTTGCCGGCGAGGTGCTGATGCATCTGGAGTTCCTTCGCACCAAGGACGGTGCCTTCAACTGCAGTGGCCTTCAGCTGATCCTCTTCACCAGCGAAGCACGCCTGAACGAGATCATGCAGGTCTATCGCGACCACGGCGTGACGATCAACAACCCGCACGTCTTCATCCTCGAGGATGGCAAACAGGGGCCGCTGAATCCGGCGGTGATCGAGATGAAACGGCGGTTCGATCCACAGGGCCTGCTCAACCCGGGAAAGATGCGCAGCTGGACTGCGCTGCCGGCCGATTGAGTCGTCACGCGATCCGATTCACCTGACTAGGAGGCGATTGCAGAAATCACTCTTGCCTCTCGGTTCCGATGTAATGACTTGGGCGGTTCGAGCGACCGCTCTGAGACAACGAAATCCACTTGTTGAGTGTCGGCAAAAGGGTCGAGCAGCGAAAGTCCGTCGGCTGAACTCGCCGTCTACAAGCTGTCACGAGGGTGCCGCACAGGACTGGCCCATGAGGCCATCGAACGGTACGAGCTGCCCAGTGCCGGCGCGCCGCGACGCCCGCCTACCCGACGTGCTTGCCGAAGTGGTACAGCGAGCGTTCGAGTGCGGTCGCCGCGGCGCCGGCGTTGTAGGAGCCACGCTGATCGCAGTTGAAGCCGTGATTGGCAGCGTAGAGATGGACTTCGACCTCAGGATGCGCCTGCTCAAACGCCTTCACGCTCTCGATCGAGATGTGCGCGTCCTGGTCGCCGAAATGCGCCATTGTCGACACCGCAGGCTTGCGCGATGGCTCGCTGCCGACCGTCATGCCGCCGCCGTAATAGGCAACTGCCGCGGACAGGCCGCGCACTTTCTCGGCTGAACGCCAGACCAGCAGGCCGCCCCAGCAGTAGCCGACAACGCCGACCTTGCCGGCTCTCGCAGCGTACTCGACCGCAGCCTCGATGTCCTGCAGCACGCCGGGCGCCGGCAGCGCCTCGACCGCAGCCTTCAGGCGCATGCCCTGGGTCATGTCGTCCGGCGTGTAGCCGAGCTGGATGTCGCGCGCGACCCGGTCGAACGTCGATGGTGCGATCGCGAGGTAGCCAGCCGCCGCGTAGCCGTCTGCGACATTGCGGATGTGCGAGTTGACGCCGAAGATCTCCTGCAACACGACGATCGCACCCTGGGGCGTGCCCGATGGCTCGGACACATAGGCGGATGACGTGAAGCCATCGGCGGCGGTAAGGGTGATGATGGATGAAGCCATGAGACAACACTCCTGGATGGTCGACCAGCGGCGAGGCTCGACGCTGCGTGAACCTCGACTTTTACACACATCGGCGACGAGAGCCCTCCTGTAGGCCATACGCCCTCTATCCCGGCGCAGGCTCCAGCGTCGATCATGCACGACAAGCCAGGGCAAGGCGGCCACCGCAAATCGCAATCTGAAATCACTGGTCATCCGGGGTGGGCACGATCCACCGGCCTCGCCTTTCTAGTGATCGAACTACGCTAGCTGTGCGGAGGGGGGAGTCCTGGCCGTAGTCAGGCCAGAGGCGATCAAACTGCTGTCCGCCATGACGATCTTCCGTTCCTTTAAAACCTGCTTTTCGATACGGTTCGCCAGCCGCCCGGCCCGGTTGTTCAACGGATGTTGACACGGCGCTATAGGCGCCACACACAACGACCAAGCCGGATGTATGGCCAATTGGTGGGCGGGACGGCGCGCTTCGGCCTGCGGCTTTCACTCTGCGCCAGCACACATTGGCCGCGGATGGGCATGTGCAGCCTCCGCCCGACTGCGCCATGGGTTCGTGTCCTACAGACGCGTGCCGGGTACTCGGCCCACGATTGCAGTCCCATGCCCCAGCACCAGTATCTCGCCGACGTCCTGCAGCATCCCGGCCGCTTCATGCTGCAGGTGTTGCGAGGCTTCCGTGCCAACCAGGGCCTTCTGCTCGCGGGTGCGGTGGCCTATTACGCGCTGTTGTCGATCGTGCCGCTGCTGATCCTGACGGTGATTGCGCTGTCGCATTTCGTCGATCAGGTCGAGTTGCTGCAGACGGTGCGCCGCTATCTCGAATGGCTGGTGCCGGGGCAATCGCAGGCCATCGTTGCGGAACTCGCGGGCTTCCTGGCACACCGCGACGTGCTGGGCTGGGTGTTGCTACTGAGCATGCTGTTCTTCAGTTCGCTGGCTTTCACAGTTCTCGAAAACGCGATGTCTGTCATCTTCACTCATCGCGTCGCGATTCGTCGCCGCCACTTTATCGTCTCCGCGCTGATCCCCTATGGCTACATCCTGTGCCTGGCGCTTGGGCTGCTGCTCGTCACGCTGGTGGCTGGCGGCCTGCAGGTGTTGGGTGATCGGCATGTGCTGGTCTTCTGGCGCGAATGGTCGCTTGGCGGCGTCTCGGGGCTGCTCCTGTACTTGCTCGGGCTGGCCGGCGAGGTATTCGTGCTTACCTCGGTCTACCTGGTCATGCCAGTAGGCCGGCCCAGGCTGTCGCATGCCCTACTCGGCGCCGTGGCAGCGGCATTGCTGTGGGAAGTGTCGCGTCACTTGCTCGTCTGGTACTTCGCGACGCTGTCGCAGATTGGCACGGTGTACGGCTCACTCACCACGGCCATTGCCGTATTGCTGAGTCTGGAGCTTGCCGCCACGCTGCTGCTGTTGGGAGCGCAGGTGATCTCAGAGTACGAGCGCTTCGGTACTCCGGATGGCGGCGTGGCGCTGCCATTCAAGACTCGGGCTGTCTGACCCGGATGGGAGAGGGTCTGGGGCCTACGGGGTCGGGCTCGCGGCCCGAGGGAGGGCGGCGACTCCTTCGCCGTGGTTGGTCTCGAACTCAAGGCGCGAAAGGCGATTGACCATAGGGCCGACAGCGGTCTGTGCGATGTCGCACGGACGGCGGCCAACCATGTCTTTAGAATTTTCTAGGCAACTGGCAACTTGTAACTGGCAACTGGCGACCGGCAGGGGGCACCGAAGGTGTTGGAGGCGGTGTGCAAAACGGCAAGCCAGGCAAACCGGTGTGGGATGCTTCTCATCGATAGGGTGCCCCGGACGCATCAATTTGCAGAAGCACATATGAAACTTGGCGACTTCATCAAGGACAACCTGGACGCGATAGTCGCCGACTGGGAGGCCTTTGCCAGGACGTTACCAGCGGGCCAGACGATGTCCGGCCTCGCGCTGCGGGACCACAGCCGAGAGATCCTGCTGTCCATCGCCGCGGACATGGAGCTTCGACAATCCGACCAGGAACGAGTCGACGAGGCCCAGGACATCGTTGCGACCGAGGCATCGACCACCACCGCGGCCGCAGAGCACGGTGCGCTGCGGCAGTTGGCGGGTTTCGACCTCGTGCAACTGTTCGCCGAGTTTCGAGCGATGCGGGCAAGCGTCATTGCGTTTTGGCAGCGATCTCATGGGGCAGAGCCGAGCTCCTCGTCGATCGAGGAGATTGCTCGCTTCAACGAAGGCATGGACAAGGCACTGGCACAATCGGTGCAGCGTTACTCGAGCGAAGTCGCCGCGTCGCGCGAAATGTTCCTGGCCGTGCTCGGCCATGATCTGCGCGGCCCACTGTCGGGCATCGACATGTCGGCGATGCTGCTCACCAAGCCCGGCCTGTCGGATGCGGCCAGGCAACAAGCCGCTGCGCGCATCAAGCGTGCCTGCCGGGGCATGAACCGCCTGATTACCGACCTGCTGGAATACACGCGCACTCGATTGGGCGCGGGCATTCCGATCGATCGGACGGCCTGCGATCTTGGCCCGGTGTGCGAGGCCTCGCTTGAGGACATTCGCGCCGGTAATCCCGACCAGCAGTTCGTGCAGCAGATGTCCGGCGACCTCAACCTGCAGGCCGACGCGGCCCGCATGCAGCAGGCCCTGTCAAATCTACTCAGCAATGCCGTGCAGCATGGTAGCCGGCTGTCGCCAGTCACGCTCACCGCCGATGGCGAGACGGATGCCATCATCCTGAAGGTCAGAAATTCGGGCGATCCGATTCCGTTGGACGCGCTTCAGGCGATCTTCGAGCCACTGGTTCGGGCGCCGAACGCGGGTTCCGAAATGCACGAACGCTCCAAGACCAGTCTTGGGCTGGGGCTGTTCATCGTGCGCGAAGTCGTGCTTGCCCATGGGGGTTCGATCACTGCGGAGTCGTCAATCGCAGCGGGTACGGTGTTCACGATCCGCTTGCCGCGTGCGCCGGATCAACCGAGGGTATCGACGCCCCTCATGAAGTAACCGACACCAGATTGAAGGGTACCACACGTTGCGATTCTTGATGGAGCTACCGCTCGCCGGCTCGGCATGAGCGCTGGCTATGGGAGGTGAAATTCTCGCTCGTCACCCCAGCAAATTGGGTGAAAGGCGGCGAACCTTGCGCGCGCCGGCATCCGGCGCCGAGAACCACAAAGCAGCCGCTTCGCCGGGCTCGCGCGGGACAAGGCCAAAGCCCAGCCGGCGCGAGTGTTCGGCGCCTGCACCACCGCCCACAACTTCAGTGCCACCGAGACCGCCTCGCCCGTCTCTTCGTTCACCAACGCTGCATGGCCTCGACATGGTCGACTAGCAATTTGCGGTCCAGTGGCTGCAAGACGGAGCAATGGGTGAATCGACATATTGCGAACAGTGAGTGGGACCGCGTGTGCGCCTGAGGTCAGTCGCCGTTGCCAGAACGGCTCGCCAGGACGACCAATGCCATCAGTGCGGCACCGGTGGCCGCGGCTATCAGAACGGCCTTGATCGGCTCGTCCTTGATGTGAGCAACGGTCGTGTCTGATAGCTGAGTCGCTTTTTCGCGCAGTTGCGCCGAACCGTCACGTACAGCGTCGATGCTGCGGCGCGTGACCGCTTCGGCCTGCTGCGAAAGGCGATCGAGGATGGGCGCGGCCTTGTCGTGGACGTCGTTCACATTTTCCCCGAGTCGATCAAACGCGGCGTTGGTGGCGTTTTGCGTCGAACGAATCGCGCCGCTGGCATTTTCAGCGGCCTTGTCAACAATGTTTGGTGCATTTGGGACTGCGTGCTTGAAAGTGGTGTCGGTGTTCATGAGAAATCCTTGAAGTGGGAATGAAAACGAAGCCCCTCGAGCTCAGGGCGGTGTGACCATAGATGACCACACGTCATTGGAGCGCGCGCGCTTCGCGGGAATTGAAGTGTCAGCCGAGCCGCGGCGCGGCACGATAGGTGGCGCGCCTGAGAGGGCGTCGGGGGAGCGACCCCATCCCTGTAGGAAGCAGCCGACACCGCTATTGCGAGGCGTCGTCAACGAGGGGAGCGGGGACTCGGGGTGACGCTGGGACGACGCCAACGTCACCATGTGGAAGAGAGCCGGCCCCAGATACCGGGATAGTCCCGATAAGGATGGACACTGCTCCGGAGGGCGAGAACATTGCCCTTGACCACACCGAGAAGAAGATCTTGCTCGCAGGCTGGTTACCGCCTTGCCCCTGCTGATTCGCGCTGGCCTCCGGCGATTCCCGCACCGAGCGCACGTCCCGGTCTTCAACCACCGCGGGGGCGGAGGCCAAGGGACCTCAGCGTCGCATTCGTCGAGGCGTTTGGGACGGGCTAAATGCATGTAAGCACTCTGCGAGGGGTATGTCACTGCGTACACGCCGCGTGCCTCAGTCCTCCCCGGCGAAATCGCGCTTCTCGCGCAGCGCAATGGATGGGGCGAAGGTGCGCCCTGCCGACAAAACCCTACGCAAGCCTACCCAACTCTCGGTTAGGTCCTACGCGGGCTCGGGCATGGACGCGGCAACATCAATGAACCTAGATTCCTCAGTTACGCGGTGCCCAGTGCGAGCAATCCGGGGCTTGGCCTTGGAGCGCGGAGCAATATTTGCTCGACGATGTAGCGCACGAGGGCGAACCATTTCTGCGATTTGGTCAACTGCGGCGCAGTGGCCTGA
>JANYBE010000317.1 GCA_025360945.1 Rhizobacter sp.
GATGAAATCGACGACCGAGCCGTGCCAGAGCCGGTCGATCACGTTGCCAACCGCCCCGCCCAGGATCAGGGCGAGTGCCCAGCCGAACAGGCGTTGGTTGCCATGGCGGCGCAGCAACCAGACGATGAAGCACGCGGCCACCGCGGCCAGGCCGACGAAGAACCAGCGCTGCCAGCCCGCCGCACCGGCGAGGAACGAGAACGCGGCGCCGGTGTTGTGCACGCGCACGATGTTGAAGAACGCGTTGACGGTGTGGCTGCCGCCATTGGCGAACGCGCCCAGGATCAGCGTCTTCGTGAACTGGTCGATCAAGATGACGATGGCTGCAACGCCGAGCCAGGGCAGCAGCGAGCCCGCTTTCTTGGATGCCATGCTCAGGCCACCGTGCGCGTTTCGCCCGCGCCGTAGAGGTTGCTGGTGCAGCGGCTGCAGATCGTTGGGTGCGCGACATCGGCGCCGACGTCGTCGCGGTAGTGCCAGCAGCGTTCGCATTTGGTGGCGGTCGAGGGTGTCACGCGCACCGCGAGTTCGGCCGCTTCGCAGAGCGCGGCCTGCGAGGTGATCGTGACGAAGCGCAAGTCGTCGCCAAGCGAGGCGAGCAGTGCGTGATCGGCGGCGTTCACGCCGATCGCGAGCGAGGCCTGTAGCGACGAGCCGACCTGGCCGTTGGCGCGCAAGGCTTCGATCTCCTTGTTCGCCACATCGCGGATCGCGCGGATGCGAGCCCATTTCGCGAGCAGTCCCTCGCCGCGCCAGTCGCTCACATCCGAGAAGGTCTCGATGAAGATCGACGTGGTCTTTGCGGGCGCGAACACCTTCCACCCCTCTTCGGCCGTGAAGCTCAGGAACGGTGCCATCCAGCGCAGCATCGCGTGCGTGATGTGCCACAGCGCGGTCTGTGCCGAGCGACGCGCAAGGCTATTCGGCGCGGTCGTGTACAGGCGGTCCTTCAGCACGTCCAGGTAGAACGCGCCCAGGTCCTCGCTGCAAAACACCTGCAACTTGGCGACCACGGGGTGGAACTCGTAGACCTCGTAATGCGCCAGCACCTCGTGCTGGAACTGCGACGCGCGCGCCAGCGCCCAGCGGTCGATCTCGAGCATGTGGCCGAGCAGCACGGCATCTGTTGCAGCATCGAAGTCGCTCGTGTTCGCGAGCAGGAAGCGCAGCGTGTTGCGGATGCGGCGGTACGCATCGACCACGCGCGCGAGGATCTTCGCGTCGATCCCCAGGTCGGTCGAGTAGTCGGTCGACGCGCACCACAGGCGCAGGATCTCGCCGCCATACTTCTGCGCCGATTCGGCCAGCGGCATGTAGTTGCCCAGGCTCTTGCTCATCTTGCGGCCCGAACCGTCGACCGTGAAGCCGTGCGTCAGCAGGCCCTTGTACGGCGCGTGGCCCTCCATCGCGCAGGCGATCAACAGCGAAGAGTGGAACCAGCCGCGGTGCTGGTCGTGGCCTTCGAGGTACAGGTCGGCTTCCGGCCCGTGTTCACCGTCGGGAAAGCCGCTGCTCGTACCGGGGTGGCTGCCACGAAGGACGTGGAAAAAGGTCGAGCCCGAGTCGAACCAGACATCCAGGATGTCGTTGCTCTTGGTGTATTGCGAGGCGTCTGCGCCGAGCACGTCCTGCACGCTCAGGCGCGACCACGCCTCGACGCCGCCCTGCTCGACGATGGCCGCGGCGCGGTCGATCAGCGCCATCGTGTCCGGGTGCAGCTCGCCGCTGTCCTTGTGCAGGAAGAACGGCAGCGGCACGCCCCAGTTGCGCTGGCGGCTGATGCACCAGTCGGGCCGATTCGCGATCATGTCGTGCAGACGTGCTCTGCCGTTCTCGGGGTAGAAGCTGGTCTCCTCGATCGCCTTGATCGCGAGCTGGCGCAGCGTCTGCGCTGGCGCTTCGGTTGCGAACACGCCGCTGCCCTCGTCCATGCGCACGAACCACTGCGCCGCGGCGCGGTAGATCACCGGCGTCTTGTGGCGCCAGCAATGCGGGTAGCTGTGCACCAGCGATGCGGTTGCGAACAAGCGATTGGCATCGCGCAATGCATCGGCGACGAGCGGCGCGGCTTTCCAGATGTTGAGGCCACCAAACAGCGGCAGGCTCGCTTCGTAGCGGCCGTCGCCTTGCACCGGGTTCAGGATGTCTTCGACGGCCAGGCCGTGTGCGCGGCAGGAGTTGAAGTCTTCGATGCCGTAGGCCGGCGAGGAGTGAACGATGCCGGTGCCGTCGTCGGCAGTGGCGTAGTCGGCCACGTAGACAGGCGAGAGCCGCTCGTAGCCCTTGTCGACGTGCGCGAGCGGGTGATGAAAGTCGAGCCCTTGCAGCGCGGCACCTCTGGTCGTCGCGATCACGGTGCCGGCGAGGTCGTAGCGTGCCAGGCACTTCTCGACCAGTGCGCTGGCCAGCAAGAGAAGGCCGCGCTCGGTGTCCACGAGCGAATACTCGATCTCCGGGCCGACATTGAGCGCCTGGTTCGCAGGAATGGTCCACGCGGTCGTCGTCCAGATCACGACGAATGCGTCCTTGGTCAGCGCCGGCAGGCCGAACGCCGCCGCGAGCTCCGCAGGCTCGGCAGCGAGAAAACCCACGTCCACGGTCTGCGACTTCTTGTCGGCGTACTCGATTTCGAACTCGGCCAGCGAGCTGCCGCAGTCGAAGCACCAGTACACCGGCTTCAGGCCGCGATACACGAAGCCACGCTCGATGATCTTCTTCAGCGCACGGATCTCGTTCGCCTCGTTGCCGAAGTCCATCGTGCGGTATGGATGCTGCCAGTCGCCGAGCACACCGACGCGTTGAAAGTCCGCCATCTGCTGCGCGATCTGCTCGGTCGCGTAGGCGCGGCTCTTGGCTTGCACCTCGGCGCGGCTCAACGTGCGGCCGAAGGTCTTCTCGATCTGGTTCTCGATCGGCAGGCCGTGGCAGTCCCAGCCCGGCGTGTAGCGTGCGTCGAAGCCGGCGAGCTGGCGCGCCTTTACGATCATGTCCTTCAAGATCTTGTTCGCCGCGTGGCCGACGTGCAGCGTGCCGTTCGCATAAGGCGGGCCGTCGTGCAGCACGAAGCGCGGCTTGTCGATGCGTGCATCGCGCAGCTGCTTGTAGACACCCTGGTCGGCCCATTCCTTGACCCAACTCGGTTCGCGCTTGGGCAGGTCGCCGCGCATCGGGAACGGGGTGTCGGGCAGGTTCAGTGTGGAGCGGTAGTCGGTGGTGGACATGGTGGAGCTGGTTGGATTCGTGGTCCGCGGCGCGTCAAACGCGCGGTATGTCCCCGGCGAGCACGGGGCAGCACTTCGAAGGCAGGCCCGAGGCCGCCCGTCAAATAATTCGATCGCGGCTGGTTTGGCGGTGTTGCGCCGCGTGCGCCGCGAGGAAGGCGCGCGCGTCGATCGTGTCCTGCCGGATCGCGGCTGTAAGTGCTGCCAGCCCGTCGTAGCGGGCTTCATCGCGAAGTTTGTGCAGCAGTTCCACGCGCACGAGTTTACCGTAGCCCCCCTCGGCACCGAGCGGGGCAGGCCAATCCAGGCAGTAGACCTCGAGCAGCACGCGGCCGCTGTCGTCCACCGTCGGGCGCCTGCCCAGGCTGGCAACGCCGTCGAGCGGCACATCGGCCAGGCCGTGCACGCGCACCGCGAAGATGCCGAGCGCGGCGGGCTTGGGGTGCGAGAAGCGCAGGTTCAGCGTGCGGAAACCGAGATCGCGCCCGAGCTTCCTGCCGTGCACCACATGCCCGGTGATGCTGTAGGGCCGGCCCAGCAGCGTCGTTGCCTGAGCCATGTCGCCGGCCAACAGCGCCTCGCGCACCGCCGAGCTCGACACGCGCAGCCCCCGCACCTCGTAGCTGTTCATGCGCGCCACGTCGAAGCCGGCGCCCTGGCCGGCCGCGTCGAGCATCGCGTAGTCGCCGGCGCGCTTCGCGCCGAAACGGAAGTCGTCGCCGACCAGCACGTAGCGCGTGCCCACGCCGCGCGCCAGCACGTCGTCGATAAAGACCTGCGGCGGTTGGCTCGCGAACTTGCGGTCAAAGCGCAGCACGATGGCCTGGTTTATGCCGCAGCGCTCGAGTTCGCTGAGCTTGTCGCGCAGCGTCGCGATGCGCGCGGGCGCGAGCTCGGGTTTGTTCGCGAGTGCCGCGAAATAATCGCGCGGGTGCGGTTCGAAGGTCATCACGCACGACGGCAGGCCGCGGTGCTGGGCCTCGGAGCGCAGCAGCGCAAGCATTGCCTGGTGGCCGCGGTGCACGCCGTCGAAGTTGCCGATCGTGAGAGCGCAGGCCGGTGCGATGCCGGGATGATGGAAGCCGCGAAACACTTGCATGCGCGGCATTATCGCGGTCAGTCTGCTGCGGTGGCCTTCAGGTGCCGATAGACCAACCCCCGTGACACACCGAGCTGGCGTGCGGCCTTCGAGACATTGCCGTCGCACGCCTTGACGGTGCGCGAGATCAGATCGCGATCGCTTTCGCGCAATGTACCCGCAACCACGGGTACGCCCGCCGACGGTGGCGCCGGCACACGCGGCAGCTGAAACACTGGCCGCGACACGCCGTCGCGCGCCTGCATGCGCGCGTGCAACCAGACGTTGAGCCCGTTCGGTAGGCGGTATGCCGCGCTGGCGCTCTCGCGCGTCAGCGCTGCGAGGCGCTGCGTGTCCAGACCGAAGACCGCGTCGGCATGCAGCCCAGTCGCGCCCTGCGACACGCCGAGCAGACGTGCGCCAATGTTGTTGACCCACGCGAGGCGTCCGTGCATGTCGATGCCGGCCAGCCCTTCCATCGGCGTGCCCAGCAGCGTCGACGAGGTTTGCAGGTGCACGACCAGGTGCTCCGTGGACTGCGCGCGCAACAGCTGGTTCTCGATCGTCGTGGCATAGAGACCGACAACCGCCGCGGCGTCAAAGCCGAAGGGGCGGCCTTCGCAGGTGACATCGAGCACGGCGGCGAGCTGACCGTGCACGTCGCGGATCGGTGCTGCGGCGCAGTGC
>JANYBE010000324.1 GCA_025360945.1 Rhizobacter sp.
CAGCTCGCGCATCTCGTCGCGCGTCATGCCGGCCACCATCGGCGTCATCAGGTCGTTCTTGCGCCGCCCTTCCTGGAAATCGCGCAGCTCGAGGTACATGTAGCGCGAGGTTTGGCCGGCCAGGATCGGATACGCCGGTTGGGTTGATTTGCCTTCAGGCCCGTGACAGGCTGCGCAGACCGCCGCTTTTGCGGGAACTGCATCGGCGCTCTGTGCCTGCGCTTGCGCCGCGAGCGCTGCCGACAAGGTCAGCAGGCTCGCGGCCAATCGGTGCATCAAGGTCATGCGTCAGGGCAGCGCGAACACGAGCACGGTGTTGCCGCGCTTCGCGTCGATCTGGTTATTGCCCCCCGCAGCGACCGCGACGTACTGCTTGCCACCCGCCGTGTACGACACCGCCGGTGCGTTGACGCCGGCACCGCACTGGTACTCCCACAGCATCTTGCCGGTGCCCGCATCGAAGGCACGGAACAGGCCGTTGGCCTCGCCATTGAAGACCAGTCCGCCAGCGGTCGCGAGAACGCCGCCGATCAGCGGCTGCTCGGTATCGAACTTCCATGCGACCTTGCCGGTGTCGATGTTGACGGCCGCCAGGCGACCCCACTGCTTCTCGCTCGCGATCACCTTGAACGCGCCGCCGAGCCAGAGCTTGCCGCCCGGGTACGCCGCCGTCTCGACGTGGTAGGTCATCGGCTGATGCAGGTTCGCCGCGTAGGCCAGGCGCAGCCCGGGGTTGATCGCCATCGGGCTCCATTCGACCCCGCCATTTGCGCCCGGCAGCATGCGCGCACCGTCCTTGGTCGGCAGCACCCACATGTTCTCCTGCGGGATCATCGCATCGCTGAAGCGGATCAACTCGCCGGTCGCGCGGTCGTGCACGTAGATGTGGCCCGTCTTGCCGCCGTGGATTGCGACCTTGCGCATCTTGCCGTCCTTGCCGGCGGCCTCAGTCAGGATCACCGGGGAGACCGCGTCGAGATCCCACACGTCGTGCGCGACGTACTGGTAGTGCCACTTGTACGCGCCGGTGTTCAGATCGACCGCGACGATCGAGTCGGTATACAAGTTGTCGCCCGGGCGCTCGGCACCGTAGAGGTCGGGGCTCGGATTGCCGACAACGAAGAAGACCGTGTTCGTCTCCTTGTCGACCGCCGGCGCCATCCAGACACCGCCGCCCAGCGTCTTGTAGAAGTCGGCGTTCTTCGCGAGTTGCGACTTCTCGGCCGCGATGTCGCGGTGCATGTTGCGGCCGGTCGCGTCGTTGACGGCCCAGACGCCTTCATGGCCCTTCTCGGGTATCGTCGCAAAGCTCCACAGCAGCTTGCCGTCTTTCGCGTCGAAGGCCTTCACAAAGCCGCGGATGCCGTACTCGCCGCCATTCGTGCCGATCAGGATCTTGCCGTTCACTGCCACCGGCGCCATCGTTTCGGAATATCCAGCCTCGGGATCGGCGATTTGCGTCGACCACAGCACCTTGCCCGTCTTGGCGTCGAATGCGAGCAGCTTCGCATCGAGCGTGCCCATGTAGAGGCGATCACCCATCACCGCGACGCCGCGATTGTTCGGGCCGCAGCAGTAGGTCGTGACCGCGCCCATCTTGTGCTTGTAGTGCCAGAACTCCTTGCCCGTCGCCGCGTCGAGCGCGTACACGTGGTTGTACGAGGTCGTGACGTACATGATGCCGTCGACGACGATAGGCGCGGTCTCCATCGACTCGAGAACCTCAGTCTGGAACTGGAACGCAGGCCGCAGCTTCGAGACATTGGACGCATCTATCTGCTTCGCCGGGTAGTACCGGGTCTGCGCGTAGTTCATGTTCGAGTGCAGGAAGTTGGTGCCATCGTTGTCGGCGGCGTCCAACTGCCCCTGCGATACCGAAATATTCTTCGGCACAGGCGATCCTGTGGCCGCCGCCTGGCCCGCAATCTCGGCTTGGCCGAACGCTGCGCCGCCGAACGCGTACAGTGTGGCCGCAACGGCTGTCATGGCCCACGTGCGCGATCCAAATGTCAGTTGCTTCATCAATGTCTCCGTTTTGGTTATTGCAGACATCAGCGCACAAACGCGGTTGATGGCTGATTGGCGACTCTTGCACAATCCACCGTGTCGCCGACGGTGTCTTGGATCGATCGCTGGGCGCGCCGACCGATTGCAAGCGTACCCAAGTTGGTAACGAGTGCAAACCGTTTTTTGACGCTGCAGCGCAGCAATGTACTTTTTTGAGGGATTTGATGTACGCTTTGCCGACTTGTTTTAGGACCGCGTGGCTGTCCAGCCTGTACGCCTTTGCCATGCTGCTGCCCTTCGACGAAGCGCGTGCGCAGGCCGAGACCAACCCCAACCTCAACGCGCAATTGCTCGTCGCCGCACGGCAAGACGATGTGAGGGCCGTCGAGCGCGTGCTCGGGCAAGGCGCGGTCGTCGAGTCGCGCAATCGGCTCGGCAAGACAGCGCTGGTGATCGCGTGCGAAAAAGGCAACCTGCCGCTCGCCGAACTCTTGCTGAGCCGTGGCGCGAACGTCTCGACGTCGTCGCTCGAAGGCGTGACGCCGCTGATCGCTGCCAGCTATGCCGGAAACGCCGAACTGGTGAAGCGCCTGCTCGCGGCCGGCGCAAAGACCGATTCGGTCGATCGCATGAACAAGTCCGCGATCATCTACGCCGCCGGCCGGGGCCACGTCGGAGTCGTCGATGCGCTGCTCACGAGCGGCATTGATGTCAACCTGCCCTACGAGCATCAGCTGACGTTGCTCATGTGGGCCTCCGGTCAAGGACATCCCGATCTGGTCAAGCTGCTACTCGCTCGGGGAGCGAAAGCGGACCTGCGCGACGATCGCGGCCTGAGCGCACTCGACATCGCGCGACAGGCCCAGCAGATGGCCGCGGCCGAAGTGCTTGCAGCGAAGGGGAG
>JANYBE010000338.1 GCA_025360945.1 Rhizobacter sp.
CGGCATCGTCGACACACCGCCAGATCAGGCCGATGCGCTGCGCTTCTTCGGCCGCGAGCTTGTCGCCGGTCATCGCCAGCGCCAGCGCGTTCGCGCGTCCGACCAGTCGCGGCAACAGCCAAGTGCCGCCGGCGTCGGGCACCAGGCCGATCTTCGAGAACGCCTGGATGAAGCTTGCCGAGCGCGCCGCGATGACAATGTCGCAGCCGAGCGCGATACTCGCGCCCGCGCCCGCCGCGACACCGTTGACCGCGGCGATCACCGGCACCGGCATCCCGCGCAAGCGCAAGGCCAACGGCTTGTAGAAGCGCTCGATCACGTTGCCGACGTCGGTCGGCTTTGCGCCGGGCGTGAGATCGGCCGCGACGGCCGAATCGGCCAGATCCTGTCCGGCGCAAAAGCCGCGGCCCGCACCGGTGAGCACCAGACAGCGCACGGTGCTGTCCGCCTCGGCAGCGCTCAACGCCGCCGCCAGTTCCTCGTGCATCGCCGAGGTGAAGCTGTTCAGGGCCTTCGGCCGGTTCAACGTGATCGTGCGCACCGCGCCTTCCTGCGCGACCAGCACCAATGCATCCGACATGACTCGCCCCTTGTGATGGACCGGCAAACATCCTCGACCGACCGGTCAGTAAAGTCTAGTCGGTCTGGGCGCGGCCGGGCACGACCGACGGCTTCGGGTTTTCCCGTGCAGCACGCCATCGCGAAGAGGCCGGCTACGCGCTGGTCGCTGCGCTGCGCAACCCGACGACAATCGACGACTCGATGAGTCTGCCGCCGCCACTTCCATCTGCCGCGCCAGCCGCGTCACCCTCTTCACCGTGGAGCGCCTTGCGTCACGCGCCATTCCGCGGTCTGTGGCAAAGCGGTGGGGCGTATTTCATCGGCAACGCGATGCAGGCCATGGCAGCGTCCTGGATGATGGTCGAGCTCACCGGCTCGTCGTTCCTCGCCGCCCTGGTGCAGACCGCGGTGTTCCTGCCGATGTTTTTGTTCGCACTGCCGGCCGGCGTGCTCGCCGACACCACGGACCGGCGCCGCCTGATCCTGGTCGCGCTAATGGTTCAGGCATGCACCGCGTCGCTCCTCGCGGCACTGGTGATGGCGGGCCTCGCGGGGCCGAGTTCGCTTCTGTTCCTGATCTTCGTGGCCGGCAGCTGCACCGCGGTGCTTTCGCCGGCGTGGAACTCGGCCATCGGCGACTCGGTACCGCGCGCCGAACTGCCGCAGGCTATCGTCGCCGTGGCGATCGCCTACAACGCCGCGCGCGCGCTCGGCCCGGCGCTGGCCGGCGTCGTGTTCGCGCAATTGGGCGCGGGTTGGATCTTCGTGATCGCGGTGGCGACCACGCTCACGATGCTTGCCGGCATCCGGCGCTGGCCGCCGCGCCCGCACCCGCCCTCTAGGCTGCCCGCGGAGCGGCTGTGGGGTGGCATTCTGAGTGCGCTGCGGTTCGCACGTCATTCGCGGGTCATCCTCGCGCAACTCGTGCGCACCGTGGCCTACAGCGCTGCCGGCTCGGCGTTGTGGGCGCTGCTGCCCGTGATCGGCCAGCGCCAGCTCGGTCTGGGCGCCGAGGGCTTTGGCCTGCTGATGGGTTGCCTCGGTACCGGCGCGGTCTGTGCCGGACTCGTGATCGGCCGGCTGCGCGCCAGCGCCGGGCTCGAGCCGCTGGTGCGCACTGGCTGTGTCGTCTTCGCGCTGGTGATGCTGGTCGCCGCGTTTTCGCGCCAGCGATTGCTGGTCTACGCCGCGTTGCTCTTCGGTGGCGGCGCGTGGATGGCGGTGATGTCGACCTTCAACACCGCGACTCAGACCAGCGCACCACCCTGGGTGCGCGCCCGCGCAACGGCAATGCACACCTTGTGCGCGCTGGGCTCGTTCGCTATCGGTTCGGCCTTCTGGGGCGCGATCGCCAGCCTGTTCGGGCTGCCCACCGCGTTGTGCGCCGCGGCGCTGTGCATGGCCAGTGGGTTGATGCTGGCGCGGCCGTTCCCGCTGCGCATGGGCGGCACGACCGAGGTAAGCCCAGTTGCGCCTTGGGAGGACCTGTTCGTCGCGCAGGAGCCCGAACCGGAGGCTGGCCCCGTCGCGGTCGAGATCGGCTACCGCATCCGACCCGAGGAGACCGCGGCGTTCCTCGAGGCGGTGAGCCAGCTGCGGGCGCCGCGCCGGCGCGATGGCGCGACGATCTGGCGTCTGTATCGCGACCTGGGCGACCCGTCGCGCTATGTCGAACGCTTCATCGTGACCTCGTGGGCCGACTACCTGCACCAGCGCGCCCGCGCTACGGTCGCCGACCACGAGCTAGAGCTGGTCGTGCGTGGCTTCATGCTTGAAGGCGAGGCAGTGACGACGCAACATTACATTGCCGAGCGCTGAACCCACAGGCAATCCCCTAGGTCCTCCTAAGTCCCTTATCCGCGGGTTGCCGCCGGGACACAATCGGGCGAAGATCGCGCCCGGCGCTTGTCCGTCGCCGCCGCGCCGCGTCGGATTCGGACGATCCCCCACTAGGCCACCATGGAACCGACATACTTCGCGCAGTACCGTGGCTTCGAGTTCCGATGCTCGCCCGAGCGGCTCGGCGAACATGCGTTCGCGCCGCGGCTGGTGATCTTCGACGCCAACGACTCGGTTGCGCTCGAGATTCCGGTGCACGTGCCGGCGCACCCGTACGAGAGCCCGACCGCTGCAGCGCACCATGCGTTCGCATTCGGTCGCCGCTGGGTCGATGGCGGCTACAACCTGGCCGACCTTCCCGAAGGCACCGAGCCGCGCGTCATCGATCAATCGCTGCCGCTGCTGCCGCGCTGAGCCGCCACCCAGCGGGTGGGAAGGCAGGCTCGACCGCCGGGATACCCCCTAGACTGCCAGTGCGTTTTGTACGCCATCGCACAGATGGCGGCAGAAAGAGCTGGCATCGTTATGTGGAGATCCACTCCAAAGGTCCCCATGATTGCCTTCAGAGTGATGGACATGTTCTCCTGCCGCTCGATGGGCGCCATCACCAAATCGGTGAAGGCGCTGGACCACGACGCCACGGTGCGCGTCGACATCGCCAGACACTGGGTCGAAATCGAATCCGGCTGGGCGCAGGCGTCGGAACTGAGCGACGCCATCGGTCAGGCCGGTTTCACGCCCGAGCCCGTGCGTCCCGCGATACCCAAGATATCGTTTGCAGGGGACGTCGATGTTTTCCTTCCAATTGACTGATGCGGCATGCGGGCGCTCGGCCCAGGTCATCACGAACGCAGTGCAAGCGATCGAGCGCGGCGCCAAGTTGAGAATCGACTTTGCGGCGCACCGCGGCGCCGTCGAGTCGAACCTCGTGAGGCACCCTCGCCCATGGGTCATGCAACGCATCGACTACAAGCCGGAGGCCTTCGGCAACTCAGCGCTGACGTTGCTTCCCTGGTCGGCGTGCCGTCCTCACGCCGTCTCGGTCATTCGTTGAAGCCCGCGGTGCTTTTGACCGGTCGTCGAGGCCGACGACTGCGCGAAGGCACGTTCCCTCAATGAGTGTCGTCGCGAATCCCTATCGCTGCCGTCGATGCGGCGCCACCAGCTATGTCCGGATGGTCCAGCGTGATCCCGGTGGTGCGATGACCTACGGCGATCGGTACCGGTGCTCGGGCTGCCCGCTGACCTTCATAGACCCGAAGGAATGGCATCAATCCACCCGTGACACCCACGGCGATGACGACGGCGCAAGAGAAAGCGTGACGACGAACTGACTTCCGAGCCCTCTGCCCGCGCTGGTTGCGGCCACACGCCCCCCGTGCGCTGCGACGATTTCGCGCACCACCGTCAGCCCGATGCCCAGGCCACCGCCATTGAAGCCAACCGCATGCGTGTCCTGCACGAATGGGTCGAAGATCGTCTTCAGCGCTTCTGCCGTGATCCCGATCCCGCCGTCGGACACGGCCACCACCAGGTCGCCACGTTCGACCACGGCCGACAGGCGGATCTTGCCTGCCTCCTGCGCGTACATGGTCGCGTTGGTGAGCAGATTGCTGAAGACCTGCGCGAGGCGCGCCGGGTCGCCCAGCACCTCGAGGGGTCCCGGCGGGACGTCGACCTCGAACGTCTGCAAACGTCGTTCCGTCTCGTGGCGGGACAGGCAGACGGCGTCGTCGATGATGCCGGCCATGTCGACGCGCTGCACGTCGATTGTCAGGGCGCGGGTGCCGGCGCGCGCGGGGTCGAGGAGATCGGCCGCAGCCTGCAAGTCGCGCGCGTCGAGTGCGGCCAGAACCAGCTGCGCGTTCGCCTCCTGCAGCTCGGCGTTGCGCCGCTCGTGCTTGGCCAACGCGCGTTCATATTCGGCGATGCGATGCTGCTGGGATTCGAGCGGATGGAGGGGCACGGCCGGCTTGTTCGACGCTCGTTCGTCATGGAAGACGAAACCGCCGTGTTTGTGACCCTTTGCGCGGTACATCGCGGCGTCCGCGCAATCGATCAGTGCCTGCGGACTTTCGCCGTCTCCAGGGTACAGGCTGATACCGATGCTCGCGGTCAAGCGCACCGAATGCTCGCCAATGTGCGTGAGCTCGCCGAGTGTGCCGATGATCTTGCGCGCGACCCGCGCGGCGTCGGCCGCGGTCGTCACATCTGCCAGCAAGACCAGGAATTCGTCGCCGCCGTGACGACTGACGGTGTCGGTTTCCCGCACCGACGCCGTCAGGCACTGCGTCACCACCTTGAGCGCCTCATCACCCACCGCGTGGCCGAAACTGTCGTTGATCTGCTTGAAGTTTTCGAGGTCCAGAAACAGCAAGGCCACCCGCGTGAAGTGCCGCTTGGCACGGGCGATCGCGTGCGCGAACCGGTCGAGCAGACGGGCACGATTCGGAAGTCCCGTCAGCGCGTCGAGCTCGGCCGATCGCGATATGTCGTCGAGCGCGCCGGCGGCCGTCTCGGCCTGGGTCTGCGCACTCAGCGCCGTCAGCACCAGCTGCTCGTTGGCCTGGAGAAGCTGCGCCGCCTGGTTGCCATCGAGTCGAT
>JANYBE010000342.1 GCA_025360945.1 Rhizobacter sp.
GCGGCGTGCGCTCGCCCGACAGGTAGGGCGCGAACCAGCACCCCGCCGGGGCCAGCGGCCGCTCGCCGAGTTCGCTCAGCAAGTGCGCTTCGCTTTGCCCGTTCACTCCGGCCCACCACGACACGCACGAGGCGGCGCACAGCAGCACGCCCATCTGGTGCCAGGTGTCGGGCAGCGCATGGCAGAAAGCATGCACGCCACGGTCGGCGGCCGGTGCGAAGCCCGCGGTCGTCGCCCACAGCACGCCCGAGGTGCCGAGCGAGACGAAGGCATCGCCCGGCGTCACCGCACCGACGCCGACGGCGCCGGCGGCGTTGTCGCCAGCGCCGCCGGCCACGATGGGCGTGGCGTCGAATCCCCAGCGCGCGACCCATTCGCGCCGCAGCTCGCCTGCTGGGTGCGTGCCTTCGACGAGGCGCGGCATCTGATCTTCGTGCAGGCCGCACGCGGCGAGCAGCACCGGCGACCAGCAGCGCTGGCCGACCGCCAGCCACAGCGTGCCCGAGGCGTCCGACATCTCCTCGATGAACTCGCCGGTGAGCTTCCAGCGCAGCCACGCTTTGGGCAGCAAGACCTTGGCGATGCGTGCGAAGAGCTGCGGCTCATGTTCGCGCAGCCACAGCAGCTTGGGCGCGGTAAAGCCGGGCATCGCTGCGTTGCCCGTGATCTGGCGCAGCGCAGGGGCGGCGAGTTCGAGTTCGAGGCATTGCGCGGCGCTGCGTCCGTCGTTCCACAGGATGCACGGGCGCAGCACGCGCTGGTCCGCATCGATCAGCGTGGCACCGTGCATCTGGCCCGACAGGCCGATGCCGCGCACGGCGCGGAATTCGCGCGGATGCTTCAGTCTGAGGTCGTCGAGGCAATCGCAAAGGCCGCTCCACCAGTCGTGCGGGTCCTGCTCGGACCAGCCGGGCTCGGGGCGCTGCACCGTCAGTGGCGCGCTGGCTGTGGCAACCACACGATCATCGTCCAGCAGCAGCGCCTTCACGCTCGACGTGCCCAGATCGATGCCGAGCGCGATCACGGCAGATTGTCCTTGAGATAGATGTCGATACGGATGCGCTCCTGGTCGGCATGAACCGGCTCTTGCGTCAGCCGCGACAGCGCGAGTCGAAGCGCAGAGCGCACCTCGTGGCCGGCGTCCTGGTTGATGACCGCGTCCATCGTCCCGCTCAACAGATCGCGGCGCGCATCGGGCGTGAGTTCATGGCCGACGAATACGACCTCGTTCGCGCGCCCGCTGTCTTCCAGCGCCGCCGCGATTCCGCGATTGCCGGCGCCGGCGCTGTAGATCGCCACGAGCCTGGGGTGCTCGGCCAACAGCTCGGCAGCGAGCCGTTCGGTGCGCCGCGCGTCGTCCCTGCCTTCGACGGGCGTGAGGATCCTGACGCTCGCGTGCTCGGCCGCCATCACCTGGTTGAAGCCGAAACTGCGCTCGGCGTGATCTCGCAGCGCCATGCTGCCCACGATCAAGCCGACCTCGCCACCTTTTCGAGCGCCGCAGAAGCGGCCCGTCAGCGTCGCCGCGGTGCGGCCTGCGGCGACGTTGTCGATACCGACGAACGCGTGTCGCCGCGATGACGGCACGTCGGAGACCAGGGTGATGACGCCGACGCCGGTGGCGACGAGTTCGTCGATGGCGGCGCGCACCCTGGGGTGATCCATGCCCATCACCACGGCAGTGTCGCCGGCAACCAGCGTCGCCCCGAGTTCGAGAATGCGACGCGCCAGCACCTGTGGCTCCAATGCGTCCACGTCGAAAGCCTGCGCCGCAATGCGGTGGTCTTCCATCCACGGGCGGTTGTCGGCGATCTGCTCGCGCAGCATCGCGACGAAGCTGTTGCTACCTGACGGCAGCAAAAAGCACACGCGATGCGTGCGCTGGCGCGCCAGCCGCGCTGCGGCCGGGTCGGGGCGGTAGTTCAAGCGCTGCACCGCGTCGGTGACCCGGCCGACCGTCCTGGCGTGCACACCCGGGCGCTTGTTCAGCACCCGATCGACCGTGGCCATGCTCACTCCGGCCTCGCGGGCCACGTCGCTCAATGTCGCTCGATTCGAGAGTTCGTTCATGAAGAGTACAAATATGATGTGCGTACATCATTTCTGCGCATAGGACATTCCCTATGCTGAAGTATCCGGTTTGTGCGTGGCGTGCGCTACGAAAGAGGTCCGCACGTCATTTGAAATCGAAGCCGTCGGCGCCAGGCATGCATCCGGGGGGATGCTGCGGGCAGAGCAGCGGCGTAGATTCCTGGACGATTGGAAGGTTTCGCCCAGAAGCCTTCGGGCCTGAGGAGGAGGTACGAATGCTCACCACAGTTCTCGTGATCGGCGGCGCGGTAGCAGCTTGGTTGCTCGTGGACCGACTCCTGCAGTGGCGCGACGAGCGGCTGCACCGTGGCAGGTCGGCGTGGAACGAGGTCGTGCGCGGCCGGGCGTTCCACTCCACCGGGTGGGACGAAACTCAGCCGCCGGCGCATGTTGCGAACAAACAAGGCGAGCAGCGGCGCGAGGGCGGGCCGGCCTCCGCGTGAGCCCCGTAGTGCGGCGGCATCACTGCATCAGTAGTGGGGCGGCATCTCCTCGCGCAGGCTGCGAAAGCCGCCCATCTCGCTCGCC
>JANYBE010000414.1 GCA_025360945.1 Rhizobacter sp.
CCATCAGGCCGAGCCAGATCGTCGCCTCGTAGCCCGGCACGCCGGCCTCGGCGATCGTCGGCACGTCGGGCAGGACCGACGAGCGCACGAGGCCGGTGGTGCCGATCGCCTTCACCTTGCCGGCACGGATGTGCTCGGACATCGTCGGCACGGCATCGAACATCAGGTCGACCTGGCCGCCCAGCAAGTCGGTGCGCGCGCCCGAGCTGCCCTTGTAGGGAATGTGCAGGATGTCGACGCCGGCCATCGCCTTGAACAGCTCTCCGGCCATGTGGTACGGCGTGCCCGGCCCCGACGACGCGTACGTGAGCGCGCCCGGCCTGGCCTTGGCCATCGCGATCAGGTCGTGCAGCGTCGACACCGGCAGGCCGCTGCGGGCGACGAGGACGAGATCGGAAGAATTGATCGGCGCGATCGGCGCGAAGTCGCGCATCAGCTGGAACGGCTTGTTCGGGATCAGCGATTCGTTGACGGTGTGCGCGTTCGACATCAGCAGCAACGTGTAGCCATCGGGTGCGCTCTTCGCGACCGCATCGGTGCCGATGATCGAGCCCGCGCCGGGGCGGTTGTCGACGACGATGGTCTGGCCGAGCGACTCCTGCAAGCGCGCGGCGATAAAACGCGCGTACACGTCGGCCGGGCCGCCGGGCGCGAACGGCACGATCAGGCGCACCGGCCGAACCGGGTAGGCGTCCTGCGCCGCGGCCCCAACCGCGCTGCTCGCCAACCAGGCCAGCCCAAGCCGTTGGATCGCGCGCCGCCGCGTGGCATCGGTCGAGCGGGTGATCATCATTGGTTGAAATTGGTTATGGCGCGCGCCGAACCAGCCCAATATAGCGACCCCCCTGGGGGCGGTCAATGCAACAGCGGGTAGTCCCTGACGGCGTGCCGACTCAAAAACCGAGCATGTTGCGACGCACGTGCGCGAGGTGCTCCAGGCACAACTCGGTCGCGCGCGCGCCGTCGCGATCCTGCAGCGCCGCGACCAGCGCACGGTGTTCGTGCTGGTACTCGACGCGTCTGTCTGGCGTCGCGCTGCGCCGCTTCAGCGCACCCCATTCGCCTTGCGCACGCACCTGATTCATCAGGCGAAACACTTTGGAGATAAAGCTGTTGTGGGCCGCCTCGGCGATCGCCTCGTGCAGCAGGCCATCCCACAGCTCGAACTGTTCGAGCGTGCGCGCCGCTTCGCCCTTCGCGCAGCATTCTTGCATGCGCTGGAAGTCGAGCGAGGTGGCGTTGCCGACCACCATCGCGACGATCGCCGGCTCGAGCACGAAGCGCGCGCTCATCAGCTCGGCCGGGCTGGTAGGCAGCGTGCCGGCGCTATTGGCAGCGGCCGCGAGCGCCTCGTTGACGTGTTCGCTGACGTAGGTGCCACTGCCCACCGTCTGCGTGATCAGGCGCCGATCCTTCATGTCGGCCAGCACGCGCCGCACCGCCGAGCGGCTCAGGCCGAACTGGCCGCTCAGTTCGCGCTCGGTCGGGATGCGGTGGCCCGCCCGCCACTTGCGGGTCTGCAGATTTTCGAGAATCGCTTCTCGCAGTGCCAGGGCGGTGTCCATCAGCAGGTCGGTGTCTTGTAGCGAGATCCTACCAAGGCGCCGCGCTGGCGTCTGCGGCTTGTTCATTTGGTCTCGACTTGGTAGCATTTGGGCGAACTACTGAACAGCACCGGAGAAGCGCTTGCGCATTGCCGCCTACCGCCGCAAGAACCGCCCCGGCACGTCCCCCGAAGTCGGGCTTGTCGCCAATGACGGCATCTCGCTCAGGCCGCTGGATCTGGCGGGCGGCGACGCCCAGCGCGGCGCGCTCACGCTGATCGAGGCGCACGCGCGCGGCGCAGCCCCCGCGCAGGCCTACGGCGAGCCGGTCGCACTCGCCGAGCTCGAGCTCGAGGCGCCGCTGCCGCTGCCGCGGCGCAATCTCTTTTGCGTCGGCCGCAACTACCACTCGCACGCGAAGGAGCTGTCGGCATCGGTGTTCGAGGACAACACACCCGATCCGAACGCGTGGCCCATCGTGTTCACCAAGGTGCCCGAGTGCGTGATCGGCCCGCACGACGATGTGCACCTGCCCGGCGAGGTGTCGACGCAGATCGACTACGAGGCCGAGCTCGCCGTGGTGATCGGCATCGGCGGGCGCAACATCGCACGCAGCGACGAGATGCGACACTTTTTCGGCTACACCATCGTCAATGACGTGACGGCGCGCGACGTGCAGATGCGCCACCAGCAGTGGGACCTGGGCAAAGACTTCGACACCTTGTGCCCAATCGGCCCGTGGATCGTCACGGCCGATGCGCTAGCCGGGGCGTGCACGCAGGTGCGCTGCTGGGTCAACGGCGCGCTGCGCCAGGACGCGAGCACATCCGACCTGATCTTCGACATCCCAACGCTGATCGAGACCTGCTCGCGCGGCCTCACGCTGCACCCGGGCGATGCGATCGCCACCGGCACGCCGGCGGGCGTCGGGCTGGGCATGACGCCGCCGACCTTTGTGCAGCCCGACGACGTGGTCCGCATCGAGATCGCCGGGCTCGGCGCGATCGAGAACCGGTTCGTTTGATGACTGCCACCAGATCGCGACGGGGCGGCGCGCTGGCCATCGTCCTGTTCACCGTCGGCAGCAGCGCATTTGCGCAATCGCCGTATCCTGATCGGGCCATCACGATGATCGTTCCCTTCCCGCCCGGCGGCGTCGCAGACACCGTGGCGCGGCCGGTGGCCGAAGCACTGGGGCGCGAGCTGAAGCAGACGGTGATCGTCGAGAATCGGGTCGGTGCCGGCGGTGCGATCGGCATCGCTCAGGCGGCCCGCGCGGCACCCGACGGCTACACGCTGCTGATGAGCCTGTCGTCGATCTCGATCCTGCCGCAGGCTGACCGCATCCTCGAGCGCAAGCCGGCCTACCGGCTAGACCAGTTCAGGCCGATCGCGCGTTTCACTGCCGACCCAACCGTGTTCGTGGTGCGCGCAGACGCGCCGTGGCGCACGCTGGCCGAATTCGTCGCCGACGCACGCCACAGGCCCGGCACCTACAACTACGGCAGCTCTGGCAACTACGGCACGATGCATGTGCCGATGGAAATGTTCAAGGCCTCGGCCGGCTTTCGCATGACACACATCCCGTACACCGGCGCCGGCCCCGCGATCGTCGCGCTGCTGGCGGGTCAGGTCGACGCGCTGGCGAGCGGCCCGTCCACCGTGGTGCAGCAAATCCAGGGCGGCAAGCTGCGCGCGCTCGCCCACTGGGGCGAGCAGCCGCTCGCCGCGTTGCCCGGCGTGCCCAGCCTGACGCAGTCCGGTTACCCGGTTCGCTTCGCGCAATGGTCGGCGCTGTTCGTGCCGAGCTCAACGCCGCAGAACGTGGTGCAGCGCCTGCGCACTGCGGCAGCCAGGGTCGCGGCCGACCCGGCGGTGCGCCAGACCGTTGGGAAGGCCGGTAGCCCGATCGAATATCTCGACGCGCCCGAGTTCCAGACCTACTGGGACAAGGACGCGGCAACCATGACGCAGGCGGTGCGCCGCATCGGCAAGCTCGAGTAGAGGCTCAGGCAGTGCCTGCCTCACGCGTGGGCGACGACCGCGTGCGGCACGTACGGCGCCTCGAGCGCCGCGATCTCGTCGGCGCCGAGCTTGAGCGCGAGTGCGGCCACCGCGTCGTCGAGCTGACTCAGCTTGGTCGCGCCGACGATGGGCGCGGTGATCGGCGACTTGTGCAGCACCCAGGCGAGCGCCACGTGCGCGCGCGGCACGCCGCGTGCCGCCGCTACCGCGGTCAGCGCCTGGACGACCTTGCGGTCCGCGTCGACTGTCTTCGCGTACAGGCCACGGCCGAAGTCGTCGGTCTCGGCGCGCGCGCTCAGCGAGTCCCAGTCACGCGTGAGGCGCCCGCGCGCGAGCGGGCTCCACGGGATCACGCCTATGCCCTCGGCCTTGCACAGCGGCAGCATCTCGCGCTCTTCCTCGCGGTAGAGCAGGTTCACGTAGTTCTGCATCGTCGCGAAGCGCGTCCAGCCGTGGCGTTCGGCGACGGCCAGCGACTGCGCGAACTGCCACGCGAACATCGACGAGGCGCCGATGTAGCGCGCCTTGCCGGCCTTGACCACGTCGTGCAGCGCCTCCAGCGTCTCCTCGATCGGCACGGCGTAGTCCCAGCGGTGGATCTGGTAGAGGTCCACGTAGTCGGTGCCCAGGCGCTTCAGGCTGTGGTCGATCTCGGCGAGAATCGCCTTGCGCGACAGACCCGCGCCGTTCGGCCCGGGTCGCATACGGCCGTGGACCTTGGTGGCGATGACCACGTCGTCACGGCGTGCGTACTCCGTCAGCGAGCGGCCGACGATCTCTTCGCTGCTGCCGTCCGAATAGACGTTCGCAGTGTCGAAGAAATTGATGCCCAGATCGAGCGCCTTCTTCAGGAACGGCCGGCTCTGCGCCTCGTCCAGCGTCCACGGATGACTGCCGCGCTCGGGTGCGCCGTAGCTCATGCACCCCAGACACAGGCGCGACACCTTCAGGCCGGTGCGGCCGAGTCTGACGTAGTCCATCACGCGGTCCCTTGAACGATGCTGCGCGCCGCGGAGCGGCCGTAGGTGAGTCGCGCCCAGAGTGCTTCCATCGGCCCGCGCTCGTGCGTGCGCAGCCACCACAGGCTCCACGGCACCTGGATACAGAAGTAGATCAGCAGTGCCAGGCCCAGGCCCGCGGCCGGGCCGACGCGACCCCACTGGCCCAGACCCCAGCCGTAGAACAGCGCGGTGCACAACAATGTCTGCATCAGGTAGTTGGTGAGCGGCATGCGCCCCGCCATCGCCAGCGGCGCGAGCGCGCGCGCGCCGCCGGGTGTCTGCGCCAGGCGCACGATCGTCAGCACGTAGAAGACCATCAGCGCGAACCGGCTGGTCCAGTAGCACAGGCTGCCAAGCAGCTTCAGCGGCGTCGGCCCGGGCGCACGCTGGAACTCGAAGATCACGGTGAACGCGACGCCGCACGCCAGCCCCAACGCAAGGGCACTCCACTGCAGGCGCGGGATGCGCGGCAGCAGCTCGGGGATGCGCCGCGGCCAGTTGCGCCGGCCGGCGAGCAGGCCGAGCAGCATCGTCATCGCCATCTGCACGTAAAAGCCCAGCGTGCCCCACAGCGACCAGCGGTTGTCGTAGAAATAGAGGGACTCGCGCAGGTGCTCGCGCGCCGCGTCGAGAAAGCTGCCGTGGCCGTAGGCGGCGTTGTTGCTGATCTCCAAAGCCTTGGACTCAGCGACGAGCCGCGCCGTGATCTCGGGTGTCATGACCAGCAGCCGCAAAGCGCCCGAGACCACCGGATACAGGAGGCACAGGCCGATCAGGACGACGATAGCGCGGTCGCCGACGCTACGCAAACCGAACAGCAACACCAGGCCGAGCAACGCGTAGATGTGCAGCACATCACCGGTCCAGAACACGGTGACATGGATCAGCCCGAACACGCCGAGCACCAGCAGCCGCCGTACGTACTGGCCGGTCGCGTGATGCGGATCGGCCTGCTGCATGCGGGCGAACTGGATCGTGAAACCGATCCCGAACAGCAGGCTGAACATGCTGTTGAACTTGCCCGAGAACAGCAAGTCGCGCGCCTGCTCGGCGAATTGGTCGAGCTTGCCCGGCCACAGGTGCGAGCCGTCGGCCTCGGCGAAGAACGAAGCCGAGAATCCGGGCATGTTCATGATCAGGATGCCCAGCAACGCGAAGCCGCGGACGATGTCGAGCGTGGCGATGCGCTCCGAAGCCGGCAATGAAGACGTGGTGGTCGACATGGTGTCCCTCGTGGTGAACAGCGTCAGCCGGCGAGGCTGACGTTCAAAGCCGCAGCCGCGCCATGGCGATGCCTGCAGCCGCGGTGCGCGTCTCGACGCCAAGCTTGACGTAGACGCGCTCGAGGTGCTTTTTGACCGTCGCCGGGCTGGTGCCAAGGATATCGCCGATGTCGCGGTTCGTCTTGCCTTTCGCGACCCAGTACAGCACCTCGGCTTCGCGCAGGGTGAGCTTGAGCGTCTGCACCAGCGTCTGCACGACGGCCGCGTCCGACACTTCGCGCATGACGATCAGCAGGTCGTCGTCGCCGGTGCGCTGCTGCAGCGCGAGCACGAGCTGGCGTTCGTCCTTCTCCACGTTCAGCGTGCGCGGCTCGCGGCCCTGCGCGGCCACGGCAGCTTCATGACGCAGCCACTCCAGCACCGAGGCGGGCACCTGCCCCGCGGCCGCGCCAAAGTAGACCTGCATCAAATCGCGCGCGAGCGGTGTCTGCCACACGGCACGCGCCCGACCATCGGCATCGACGACATGGATCGCCATCGTCGCGTGGCCGAAGGCGTCGAGCGCGTTGCGTGCCTGCGTTGCCTGAATCGCCTGACGCGCGCTCTTCATGTGCACCGCCATGCGCGCGAGCACCTCCTGCGCGCGGATCGGCTTGGTGACGTAATCCACGCCACCCGCGCCGAACGCAGCCACGACGTGCTCGGTCTCGGTCAGCCCGGTCATGAAGATGATTGGGATGTGCGCGGTCGCTGGGTGCGCCTTGAGGCGGCGCGCGACCTCGAAGCCGTCCATGCCCGGCATCACCGCGTCGAGCAACACGATGTCGGGCAGCGCCTGCGCGGCACGCTGCAAGGCACTCTCGCCGGTGGTCGCCACGAGCACGACATAGCCCGACTCGTCGAGCGCGTCGTGCAGCACCGAGAGGTTGTCGGGCACGTCGTCGACGACCAGCACGACGTGCGCGCTGTTGCGATCGGGCAGCGGTTGATTCACGACACGTCCTGCTGCGCGACCAGCGCCTGGCGGATCACGCGCGTCATCGCGTCGAGCTGAAAGTGGCGCGCCATGCCGCGCAGGTTGCTGATGAACGCGGCCTGCGCTGGGTCGTTCGCTTCGATCTCGTCGAGCTTGCGCACGATGCCGCGGAAGTAGCCCAGGCTCACGAGCTCGTCCAGAGCACGCAGTTGCCCGGGCTCGGGCAGCGCGCCCTCGACGGCATGCGCTGGTTCCGGCGTTGGCTGCGCGGGCGCCACCGCCGTCGTCCACGCCAGCCGCAGACGCGCACCGAGCCAGTCGAGCAGTTCGTTCACGCGCACCGGCTTCAGGATGAAGTCTTCGATCGAGATGCCGACGTCGTTGTCCAGTCCCTTGTCAAACGCGTTGCCCGAGACGATGGCGACCGGTGCGGCACTGAGGGACTGGGCGCGGATCGCGCGCACCGTGGCCCAACCGTCGATGCCGGGCATCGCCAGGTCCATCAGGATCGCGTCGGCCGGGTGTTCGCCCAGCCATGCCAGGCAAGCGTGGCCCGAGGCCACAGTGGCCATCTCGAAACCCAGCGGCTGCAGCACGCTTACCATCAATTCGCGCTCGACCTCTTCGTTGTCGACGACGAGGATGCGCTTGCGCGTGCCGAGGTAGCCGGTGCGCGCGCTGCGCGGCGCCTCGACGGGCAAGCGCGCACCATGGACTTCGGGCAGGAACAAGCGGATGCGGAACACGGTTCCGCTGTCCTTCGCATCGACGGTGCTGCGCACCGTCATCTCGCCGCCCATCAGCTGCGTGAGCATCTTGCTGATCGTGAGGCCCAGACCCGTGCCGCCGCCGCCCTCGTTGCCGCGGGCGAAGGGCTCGAACATGTGGTCCAGATCAAGGGCCGCAATGCCGGGGCCGGTGTCCTCGATCTCGAACACCGCCATCTCGCGCGCGAAGCTGACACGAAATTCGACCCGACCAGTCTGCGTGAACTTGACGGCGTTGCCGAGCACGTTGATGAGAATCTGGCGCACGCGTTTCTCGTCGGCGCGCACGACCTCGGGCAGCCCGTCCGCGAGCACGCGGCGAAACACGATGCCCTTGGCCGCCGCCTGCAGCTCGAACATGCGCACGATCTCCTGCATGCAGTCGCGAAAGCGCATCGGCTTGTTCTGCAGCCGCAGCTTGCCGGCCTCGATGCGCGCGATGTCGAGCGTGCCTTCGATCAGCGACAGCAGGTGATCGCCGCCACGCCGGATCACCGTGACCGCCTGACGCCGATGCGCCGGCACGGAGGCATCTTCCTCGAGCAGCTGCGCGTAGCCCAGGATGCTGTTCAGCGGCGTGCGCAGTTCGTGGCTCACCGTCGTGATGTAGCGGCTCTTGGCCTGGTTCGCCAGCTCGGCACTGCGCTTGGCCTGCTGCAACTGCTCGTCGGTGCGCCGGTGCGATTCGATCTCGCGCACCAACGCCTGGGTCTGTCGGTTTGATTCCTCCTGCGCCACCTGCCGACTCTTGTGCGTGAGCACCAGCCACCACGCGACGATGCCGCTGACGAGGAGCAGCGCGGCGAAGGCCTTGATGAAGCCCAAGCGCAACGCGGCGGCCGAGGCGGCGCCGCCCAGCAGCGGCAGACCCTGGTGGTAGAGAGTGGTGAACAGACCGGCGAGCAGCGGCACGACCACCGCCATCAGCAGCAGGTAGTGACCCAGTCCAGTCTCGAGGTAGGGCCAGACGGCGCGCGGCAACACGGCCCGCAGCGCGCTGTTCCACTGCACCGACAGACGCGCATGCGGCTTGCACAGGTCGTTGCAGCGCGCGTCCAGCGTGCAGCACAGCGAGCAGATGTCGCCCTGGTAGGCCGGGCAATGCGCGAGGTCGTCGCGTTCGTAGTCACGCTCGCAGATCACGCAGCTCGTCAGGCGTTTGTAGCCGCCTTCGTCGTCCGCGGGTTTGTCACCTGCGCGCGGCTGCCGTGCGAGATAGAAGCGCCCTTTGGTCGCCCATGCAATCAAGGGCGAAACAATAAGCGCAGTCACGAGCGCGATCACTGCCGAAAACGCCTGCGCCATCGGCCCGAGCACGCCGAGCCACGCGACGATGGACAGCAGCGAGGCCACACCCATCGCGCCGACGCCGACCGGATTCACGTCGTACAGATGCGCGCGCTTGAACTCGATGCCCTTGGGCGACCAGCCCATCGGCTTGTTGATCACCAGATCAGCGACGACGGCCATCATCCAGGCGATGGCGATGTTCGAGTACAGGCCGAGGATCTTGCCCAGCGCCTGGAACACGTCGAGCTCCATCAGCATGAGCGCGATCGCGGTGTTGAACACCATCCACACGACGCGGCCCGGGTGGCTGTGCGTGAGCCGCGCGAAGAAGTTCGACCAGGCGAGCGAGCCGGCGTAGGCGTTCGTCACGTTGATCTTGAGCTGCGAGACGAACACGAACAAGGCCGTGGCTGCGACCGCGAGGCCGTACTGCGAGAACACCGCGTTATAGGCCACGAGGTACATCTGGGTCGGATCGACCGCGCGGTCGGGGGGCACCGCGTAGCCAATCGCGAGGTAGGCGAGCAGCGCGCCGCTGAGCATCTTCAGAACACCGGGGATCACCCAGCCCGGGCCGCCGATGATCACGCCGGCCCACCAGCGGGCCTTACGATTGTGCTGCGGCTCGGGCATGAACCGCAGGTAGTCAGCCTGCTCGCCCATCTGCGTGATCAGCGCGATGCCCACCGTCATCGCGGCGCCGAACTTCATCAGGTCGAAGCCGGCCGAGGGCGCGCCATCCGGCCCTTCACCGCCGTAGCGCCAGATCTCGGACAGCACCTGCGGATGTTCGTGCAGCACGTAGGCCAGCGGCACGATCAGCATCAGCAGCCACAGCGGTTGTGTCCAGACCTGCAGCCTGCTGATCGTCGTGACGCCGTGGGTCACGAGTGGGATCACGATGAGCGAGCACAACAGATAGCCCCAGGCCGGCGGGATGTCGAACGCGAGTTCCATCGCGTAAGCCATGATGGCCGCCTCGAGCGCAAAGAAGATGAAGGTGAAGCTGGCGTAGATCAGCGAGGTGATCGTCGAGCCGATATAGCCGAAGCCGGCGCCGCGCGTGAGCAAGTCCATGTCCACGCCGTGGCGTGCGGCGTAGACGCTGATCGGCCAGCCGGCCAAGAAGATGATCAGGCCGGTCGCCAAGATGGCCCAGAACGCGTTGATGAAGCCGTAGTCGACCAGCAGCGTGCCGCCGACCGCTTCGAGCACGAGGAACGACGCGGCGCCGAACGCGGTGTTAGCAACACGCAAGGCAGACCATTTGCGGAACGAGCGCGGAGTGAAACGCAGCGCGTAGTCTTCCATCGTCTCGCGCGCGACCCAGCTGTTGTAGTCGCGGCGCACCTTCACGACCTGCTGCACTGGCTTGGTGCCCGACGCAGGCGGCACCGCCTGCCCGACGCGCGGTGCAGCATTGGCAGCTGTCTGGGGCAAGGTCGGAACTGCGCTCATGAACCGAGTTGGTGCAAGCCCTGTGCCACGCGTGGTACGCCTCCTGCTACCTTCGCTGCATGGAACTCACGCCCCGCGAAAAGGACAAGCTGCTGATCTTCACGGCCGCGCTGTTGGCCGAGCGCCGCAAGGCGCGTGGGCTCAAGCTCAACTACCCCGAGGCGGTGGCGCTCATCAGCGCGGCCATCATGGAAGGCGCGCGCGACGGCAAAAGCGTGGCCGCGCTGATGAGCGAAGGCAAGACCTGGCTCACTCGTTCCGACGTGATGGACGGCGTGGCCGAGCTGATCCCCGAGATCCAGATGGAGGCCACGTTTCCCGACGGCACCAAACTGGTGACCGTGCACCAACCTATCGCCTGAAGGGCCCGAACCCATGATTCCCGGTGAATTGCTGACCGACGGCCCCGACCACGAACTCAACCCCGGTCGGCGCACCGCGAGCCTGGTGATCGAGAACACCGGCGACCGCCCGATCCAGGTCGGCTCGCACTACCACTTCGCCGAGACCAACGCCGCGCTGCGTTTTGACCGCGCGGCCGCACGCGGCATGCGGCTCAACATCGCGTCGGGCACCGCGGTGCGCTTCGAGCCGGGACAGCAGCGCACCGTGGAGCTCGTCGACTATGCCGGCGCGCGCGTCGTCTACGGCTTCCGCGGACTCGTGCAGGGCGCGCTATGAAGATCCAGCGCCGTGCCTATGCCGAGATGTTCGGCCCGACCACCGGCGACCGCGTGCGGCTGGCCGACACCGGCCTGTTCGTCGAGGTCGAGAAAGACTACACGCTCGCCGCCGGCGGCTACGGTGAAGAGGTGAAGTTCGGCGGCGGTAAGACGATCCGCGACGGCATGGCCCAGAGCCAGCGGCTCGCCGCCGAGGTCGCCGACACCGTGATCACCAACGCGCTGATCATCGACCACTGGGGCATCGTGAAGGCCGACATCGGGCTCAAGAACGGGCTCATCAGTGCGATCGGCAAGGCCGGCAACCCCGACGTGCAATCGGGCGTGGACATCGTCATCGGCCCGGGCACCGAGATCATCGCCGGCGAGGGCAACATCGTCACGGCCGGCGGCATCGACACGCACATCCACTTCATCTGCCCGCAGCAGATCGAAGAAGCGCTGATGAGCGGCGTGACGACGATGATGGGCGGCGGCACCGGCCCGGCCACCGGTACCTTCGCGACCACCTGCACCCCGGGGCCGTGGCACATCCACTCGATGCTGCGCGCGGCCGAGAGCTTCGCGATGAACCTGGGCTTTCAGGGCAAGGGCAATGCCTCGCTGCCCCGCGCGCTCGAGGAGCAGGTCGAGGCCGGCGCCTACGGATTGAAGCTGCACGAGGACTGGGGCACCACGCCGGCGGCGATCGACAACTGCCTGAGCGTGGCCGACCGACACGACGTGCAGGTCACGATCCACACCGACACGCTGAACGAATCCGGCTTCGTCGAGGACACCGTGGCCGCGTTCAAGGGCAGAGCGATCGCGACCTTTCACACCGAAGGCGCCGGCGGCGGCCATGCGCCCGACATCATCAAGGTCGCTGGCCTGCCCAATGTGCTGCCGTCGTCGACGAACCCGACGATGCCGTACACGGTAAATACGATCGACGAGCACCTGGACATGCTGATGGTGTGCCACCACCTCGACGCCGGCATCGCCGAAGACCTCGCGTTCGCCGAGAGCCGCATCCGGCGCGAGACGATCGCGGCCGAAGACATCCTGCACGACCTGGGGGTGTTCTCGATGATGTCGTCCGACAGCCAGGCCATGGGCCGTGTCGGCGAAGTCATCATCCGCACCTGGCAGGCTGCGCACAAAATGAAGTCGCAGCGCGGCCCGCTGCCGCAAGACTCGTCGCGTAACGACAACTTCCGCGTCAAGCGCTACATCGCGAAGTACACGATCAACCCGGCGATCACGCAGGGCATCTCTCATGTCGTCGGCTCGATTGCGGTCGGCAAGCTCGCCGACCTGGTGGTGTGGAAGCCGGCCTTCTTCGGCGTGAAGCCGAGCCTGATCATCAAGGGCGGCATGATCGCGGCCGCCGCGATGGGGGACCCGAACGCCAGCATACCGACACCTCAGCCGGTGCACTACCGGCCAATGTTCGGCTCCTTCGGCAGCGCGATGGACAACACCTGCTTGACTTTCATCTCGAAGGCCGCAGCCGACCTCGGTGTGCCCGCTCAACTCGGCTTGCGCCGGCGCACCGAGGCCGTGAAGAACACGCGCAGCATCGGCAAGAAGGACATGATCCACAACAGCGGCATGCCCGCCATCGAGGTCGACGCACAGACCTACGAAGTGCGCGCGGACGGTGTCCTGCTTACCTGCGAGCCGGCGACCGAGCTGCCAATGGCGCAGCGCTATTTCCTGTTCTAGAAGCACCAATGCACGGTTTGAAAACTTCAGCCAAACTTCTCCAGGCAGAGCGTCGATCAGGCGAATCTTGGTATCGAGGCTGCGGACGAGGGGCGCCGCCGACGGCAGCCGAATGCACAGCAAAGCTCCGACGACACATGCCGGAACTGCTGGGCCCGTATGAGCGGGTGTGCGCCCTCGTCGGCGAAGACGATCTTGCAGCTTTACTCAATCAGTTCAGAGCACCGCCGCTTCTGTACGGATGTACACAGGCGGTTTGGCTTGGCGCCGACGGCCCGGCGCTTGTACGCAACTACGACTATCCACTCGACATCGTGTCCGATCACTTGGAGTCCGCGCGTTGGTTCGGCCGCGAAGTGACGATGCGGCACGCGTGCGATATCGCCTCATCAACCGGGATACGGTGCTGATGGGGGAACTGAAGGATTGATCATGAGCGCAACAGAAGGCGTCACAAATTCATGGCCCAAGCTCGATCAAACTTCGCAAAAGATGGGCGTTAGCGCGCTGGGCTGGATGTACGTGGTTTCGCCGTACCTCCCGTCAGCGACTGGCAGGCAGCGACGGCTTTCCGGCTCGATGTCGGCCACACGCTATCGGCCAGTTGCGGCCGCTCACGACCGTCTGGAATCGAGCATCCTGAGGTGTTGAACAGGAGGCCAGAGTAAGGCGTACGCTGCTTAAGCTTGAGTGGTGAATGTGTTGAAGACCGTCTTACGCATCGCAAGCGCCTGACAGGTCGCTTCGACCAATGGCGAAATCGCGGCTTCGGGAAACGGCGACACGCTGCTGACGTTGATCTCGCAAAGAGCGTACTTCTCCTCAGCCTCGCCGTCTCGCTCTCCCAGCAGAAAGTCGGCGTCCCACAGCATCGGCAAGGCCTGGGGTTCGATCCCAACCCGACTGCACAGTTGGTTCACCCATTCGTCTTCCAGGCGGCGGCGCAAGTCCTGGAAGCGGGGGTCGTTCTGATCGCTGTAGAGGCGCTGGCTCGGCGGCGGCATGTCGCCCGAACCGACAGGCGGGTGCAACGCGACCACGGCCTGGTGCCCGAAACCTGCCACCTGTCCCTGGACGAGGTAAGCGCGCGTCATTCCTTCGACCATGCGGGGTTGCCAAGCCTGATCGATCATATGGCCCGCGTTCTCGAAGTACGGGGCGATCCGCTGCATGACGCCGCCGAGATCCACGATCTCTTCGACGGAGCCACGCCGTGCGTGGCGAAGCGCATAGCGACCGACGCCGTGCTGCTCGATTCTCCAGATGCCGATGCCGCTGTGTCCGTGACGCTGTTTCAGCACGCGCGCGCCCACCTCCAGCCAACCCGGCAACTCAGCTTCGGCCTGCGCCAGATTGCTGATGCGATGCACGTCCGTGCCGAACGGCAGGTCGCTGACTGCCAGCAGTACATCCTTGGTCCCCAGTTTCAGAATCGCGTCGGGATGCGTGCTGACCAACACCCCACGGGCGGCCACGTCGCGCAGCATCGTGTCGAGTTGGCTGCGGTCACGTCCGCGTTCGATGGGGTTGTGCCAAACCAGTACGCCATGTACCTGCAAAAGCTGCTGCAGGACCTCGTCATGAAAGTCGTCGTGATAAATCGCGGGCTCGATCGCCACGCCGGCGCTCGCGAAGGCATCGAACACCCTCAGAAATCGGCTCTCTGCCGGATCGGCTCGGTCGCGGGCCGCGCGATCGCCGGGGTACAGGATGGCCAGGCGTGGCTGCATGTCGATGTTCATGTCGGGCCTTTGAATATCTGCGGTGATGCACTACCGGATACGGAGGACTCGGATCTCTGCGACCGCGCCAGCGCGAGACGGCACTGCCACGTAGAGGGTTGACGAGGACGGCACGAACAGCCCCGTTCTAGCGCCCGGCGCGGTAGCTACGCGCTCGACGACTTCGTAGTGGTCCGCGTCGCGCTGGCGAATGACCTGCACCATACCCCCGCCGCAAATGGCATAGAGCTGATGCCGCTGGCTGTCCAAGAACAGATCGTCGGCATCGCCGCAAACCGGCAGTTCGGCGACGCGCTTGCCGATGGCGGTGTCCCAGACGAGCAGGGCGGGAGGTCGGCGGGTCGCGACCAGCAGCCTGTGGTTCGGCTCATCCAGCGTCATCGGGAAGTTCCCCGACGCGCCGGCGATGTCCCAGGTCGCGCTGATGTGTCCGCTCTGGCGATCGACGACCACGATCTGCTTGGCGCTCGGCACGTTGACATAGATCAACCGGCCCGCGCTGTCGACCGCGAACCCTTCCGGATGTCCAGGCAGTTCGATTTGCTTGATAACTTGAAGCGTGTTCGTATCGAGAACCGCCAGCGCGTGGGCGTACCCGGCGAACAACTGACTCTCTGAAGATCGGATGCGCAGGTTGTCCGCGTCGTCGAGACCGTCAGCACTCGCGACGGCGGGGGCCTTGCCGTCAGCGAAGGCCTGCACGCCGCCGCCCGCCCCATTGGCTACAAATAGGCGCCGCGACTCGGGCGAGTACACCACACCCTGAGGCTCATGCAGGGGCTGAAGCCTCGCGATGCGTTTGCCTGCGCGCAGGTCGACGACCTCAACAGAGTCGGCGCCTAAGGCAGCGACAAACAGTCGCCCACCTTCGATGTCGATGGCCAAGTGATCGAGCCTGCCTTGGACCTCGGAGAGTTCGATTTTCTGCCCGAGCAAGAGCGACTGCGCAGCCGCCGGTTGCACGGCCAGAAGCGCCGCCGTGAGCAGAGCGCCTGCAGCAAGCGCTACTTGGCCGTTCCAGCATGCGTGCGCGGCGGGAGCAGTGGTCCGACGTGGCCTCGCGCGGCCAAGGGTTGAGTACATATTGCTTACTCTACATGAATGTATGATCTGCTACATGGAACTTTTGGACCCTTCGTGGCTTCTGCTGATCGTCTCGCTCCCCACGTCGAGTGCCACAGGGCGCATGCGCATCTGGCGCTCGCTCAAGACGCAGGGTTGCATGGCACTGCGCGATGGCGCGTACCTGCTGCCTTCCAAGCCGGAGCATGAGCAGGCGCTACAGGAACTGGCCGACGAGTGCATGCGTGAGGGCGGCAGCGCCTGGCTGATGGCCGTGCTGCCCCGCTCAGTAGACGAGGCCAGCGCCTACCGGCAACTGTTCGATCGCAGCGAGGACTACGCCCAACTGCGCAAGGCCTGGAAGGCCGCGAACCGCGGCATCGCGTCGTTGGCGACCCCTGAGCTTGCACGGCTACAACGAAAGCTGCAGCGCGAGTTCGACGCCGTGCGGACGATCGATTTCTTCCCCGGCGAGGCGAGCGTGGAGGCCGAAGCCGCCTGGACAGACTTCAGCAAACGAATTGCGAGATTGTTGTCGCCTGACGAGCCGCACGAAACGAAAGGCCGCATCCCGCAACTGGACGCCAGCAAGTACCAGGGACGAACCTGGGCCACGCGGCGCCGCCCGTGGGTCGATCGCGTGGCCAGTGCCTGGCTGATTCGCCGCTTCATCGACCGTGATGCACGCTTCCGCTGGCTGGCCTCGCCCTCGGACTGCCCGAAGAGTGCCCTCGGCTTCGACTTCGACGGCGCGGCGTTCACCCACGTCGGCGACCGCGTCACGTTTGAAACGCTGCTGGCCTGCTTCGGTATGGATGCCGACGCCGCGCTGATGCGGCTAGGAACCATCGTGCATGCGCTGGACGTCGGCGGCGAGCCCGTTCCCGAAGCCAAGGGCTTCGAGGCCGTGATGGCCGGCGCGCGCGAACGCCTGACCGATGACGATGCGTTGCTGGGGGAGATGAGCACGGTGCTCGACTCGCTCTACGCGCACTTCGAGCGGGAGGCGGGACACGGCACGGGCAAAGAAAGAGGAAGCACCCGATGAACGAAACCACGCAGGCCATCGAGGCTTCCCCACCCACTACCTACTCCCTCTGGCAACTCGTGCGCTACATGCTGACCCTGGGTACCTGGGGCTTCGGCGGCCCGGTGGCGCTGGTCGGCTACATGTACCGCGACCTGGTCGAGAAGCGGCACTGGATTTCGGAGAGCGACTACAAGGAGGGCATGGCGCTGGCGCAGCTGATGCCGGGTCCATTGGCGGCACAACTCGCGATCTACCTCGGCTACGTGCACTACCGGGTGCGCGGCGCGACGCTGGTCGGCCTGGCCTTCGTGCTGCCGTCCTTCTTGATGGTCGTGGCCATCGGTGCCGTGTATTCGGCCTATGGCGGCATCGCCTGGATGCAGGCCGTCTTCTATGGCGTCGGCGCCGCGGTGATCGGCATCATCGCGATGAGTGCCTACAAGCTCACCACGAAGAACATCGGCAAGGACAAGCTGCTGTGGGCGATCTTCCTCGTCAGCGCCGCGGTGACGGTGATCACGCAATCCGAGATCGTCTGGATATTCCTCGGCGCGGGCGTGCTGGTCTGGCTGGTGCGCGCGCCGCCCAAGTCATGGTTCGGCGGAACGGTAAACAGCTTTGCGGCGCCGATCGCTGCCTTCTTCGCCATCGACGCAATCGACTGGCACAAGCTGGGCCAGATCGGTGCGTACTTCGCCTATGCCGGCAGCTTCGTGTTCGGCAGCGGCCTGGCGATCGTGCCGTTTCTCTACGGGGGCGTCGTGCAGGAGTACCACTGGCTCACCGACCGGCAGTTTGTGGATGCGGTGGCGGTGGCGATGATCACGCCCGGTCCGGTGGTCATCACCACCGGCTTCATTGGCTTTCTGGTCGCCGGCTTCTGGGGCGCGGTCGTGGCAGCGGCCGGCACCTTCATCCCCTGCTATCTGTTCACCATCCTGCCAGCGCCGTACTTCAAGAAGCACGGCAAGCGGCCCGGCATCGTCGCCTTCGTCGATGGAGTCACCGCTGCGGCG
>JANYBE010000417.1 GCA_025360945.1 Rhizobacter sp.
TGTAGCCAACACAAAACGCCAGGTTGGGCACGCCACTCAGCATCAGCCCTTGGTACGCGTAGGTCTTGCCGAGATCGACAGCCTTGCCATCCACCTCGAAGGCCATGCCTGCGCATGTCTTCAGTTTCAGGCCAGTCGCCGTGACGACGATGTCGGCCTTCAACAGTTGACCCGATTCAAGCCGCAATCCATCGGGGACGAAGTGTAGGATCCTGTCCGTGACCACAGAGGCCCGACCGTCTAAGATCGACTTGAACAAGTCCCCATCGCGCACGAAGCAAACGCGCTCGTCCCAAGGGTCGTACCGGGGCTTGAAGTGCGCATCGACGTCAAATCCTTGCGGAAGCGCCTTGGCTACGCCCTGTCGGAGCAACTTCTTCGCAAATGCCGGCTGGCGGCGACAGAGCTGGAAAAAGGCAATCGCGAACCCGACGCTCTTCACCCGCGCAAGACGATGGGCCAGCCTGGCAGGAAGCCAGCGATGGAATGTGTTCGAGAGGGAGTCCACGCTGGGCAGCGAGGCAACATAGCTGGGCGAGCGCTGCAACATCGTCACGTGCTCCGCCTTCTCGCTCATCGATGGCACGAGGGTGACGGCGGTCGCGCCACTGCCCAACACCACGACCCTCTTGCCGCCGTAGTCTAGATCCTGTGGCCAAAACTGAGGGTGCACTACCTGGCCGGTGAATTGCGCTTGCCCAGGGATGTCCGGAGAGAAACCCTCCGAATAGTCGTAGTAGCCGCCGCAGAGATAGAGAAAGTTGCAGCTGATCTCGACCGCTTTTCCCGCCCCTTCCGCGCCTACTTCTGCCTGCAGGGTCCAACGGGCTTGCTGGCTCGACCAACGTGCTGTTCGCACTCGATGATTGAAACGGACGTGCTGCTCGATGCCTGACTCTCTTGCGGTGTCACGCACGTATTCAAGGATCGAGGCACCGTCGGCCATCGATTGCGACTTGATCCACGGCCGGAACGAATAGCCCAGTGTGTACATGTCGGTGTCGGACCGCACGCCAGGGTAGCGAAACAGATCCCAGGTACCGCCAATGGCGCCACGCCCCTCGAGAATGGCGTAGGTCTTGCCTTTGCAATGGGTCTGCACGGCGTGAGCCGCACCGATGCCGGACAGCCCGGCGCCGACGATCAGTACATCGTAGTGTTCAGTGGTGACCATCTCAAGCGGGCGTCAGGATCGAGTCGAACGCCGCGGGGGGCTTTGAAGGCGGTGCATGGATTGGACAGAGTCGATCAGAAGCGCAACTTGAACGAGACGCCTGCCATGCGAGGCTCGTTCGGAAACCCGGTGTAGCTCCCTGCCTGTGCGACGGTGGGGAACGCGCCGCCGATGCTTCGGCTGTTGTTCAGATTGCGAGCCCAGATCAGGAACTCGTAGTGTTGCGGGCGATTGCTGAAGCCGACGCTCGCGTTCACGCTGCGGCGACTCCAGGTGCCGAGGTCAGCCGGTACTGTCTCGGTCAGGTAGGTCGGGCTGGTGTAGGCGTACTCGCCGCGCAGGAAACCGCTGTAGCCGTTGCCGAAATCATGAGTGACAGTGGCGGAGGCCGAGAGTGAAAGGCGTGGGATACCTGCCGGACGGTGACCGGAGAGGTCACGGAAGTTCGGCGTCAGACCAGTCGCCGGATCGGTCGGGCAATTGACCACGTCAAACGCTACGCACGGGGCCTGCTTGAAGGAGTTGTACTTGGCGTCGAGGTAGGTGGCAGCTCCGGTCAGCAGAAGCCAAGGGGTAGCCTGCAGCGCGCCGTCCAGTTCGATCCCATGCGTTGTCTCTCTGCCCGCGTTAACGAGGCTGTATCCGGTCCCCGTGTAAGCGTTTGATTGGAAACCCTTGATCGTCTGGTCGAACGCAGCGACGGTCACATAGCCGTTCTTGAACGCCGACTTCAAGCCGATCTCGATCGACTGCACATTCTCGGGCCCCGCCGTGCGACCGACGCCGTTCGCGTCGGCAGGCCGGCTGTCAGACGAGAGGTTATAGGCCCCGGCCTTCCAGCCGGTCGTGTAGCTGACGTAAGCGTTGACCAATCCGAAGTCATAGGCTGCACGCAGTGCGCTGGTCAGCTTGCTGCCGTTGAGTTGGCCTGACTCGTTCGCGTTCGGAAAGTTGACCGGGCCGTGGTTGGCCGTGTTGCCGTAAAAGAATTGCAAGCCTCCGAGCGGACCGTACAGGTTGGGCGGCAGTCGCATTGCTGCGAACTGCGGCACGTTCTGCAGATTCAGCGCGGAAAATTTGTCCGTCAAGGTCACGTCTGACGAGACCTGCTTTCGGTCTCCCAGGTACGCGAGGCCTGCGGTGAGCGTGCAAGCGTCAGTGACGTCGTAGTCGAGATTGCCGAACAGCGAGTACGAGTCCTGCTTCATCGTGTAGTGGTCGAGAATTCCCTGACCTTTCTGGAAGTAGGTGCCGCCGGGGACAATCGAAGGCGTTACGAGGCTCTGCAGGAGTTCGAGTCCAAACACATTCGACTGACCTGTCAAAGCAGCCGCCAGTGCCGGTGGCAGTGCCGCCAGCAGCGCTCCAGGGACCTGGCCGCTCAGCCCGTTCGCATAGCCGCGCATGGCGGCACCGTAAGACGTGTCGACGCCGGTGTGCAGCGTTTCGTGCTGGTAGTAGCCCCCCGCCATCCAACGGGCGGCGCCCGTGCGCCCCGTCATGCGAAGTTCCTGGCTGAACGTCGAGATGTCGTTCGCCTGATCTTTGCTGGCGAGATCGGCGCCGGTGAAGTCCACGTCCTGCACCGATGAATTGGTCTGTTTTCGGGCCCCGGTGATTGAGGTCAGCGTTCCATAGTCCGTCTTCCAATCGACCTGCGCAGAGAGCCCCTTCCCGCTCAGTCTGTTGGCCGGATCGGTGTTGAATACCGTGTGATCCTTGAACTTGCTCGCCGGGTCGCCGATGGCGCCGCCGAGCCCGAAGGGTGGCGCAGCGCCGATGAACTGCGTGGCGGGTCCGTTGAACAGTTGCACGACGCCGCAGCAAACCTCATTGATCCGGTTGTAATCGCCAATCACCCGGACGGAAACCTCGCCGTTCGGTTTCCAGAGAAAGTCGCCCCGCACCGACTGTCGATCCCGGTTATTGACTTCACCCCCGGTCGTGTCATTGACCATGTAGCCGTCGCGCTTGTTGTTACTCGCGGAAAGTCTGAATGCGAGCGTGTCGTTGATGGGGCCCGTCAAAGTCGCACGTTGCTGGCGAAGGTTGTAGCTGCCGAAGTCAAAAGAGGCCGAACCACCCCAAGTGAATTGGGGCCTGGCGGTCACGATGTTGATTGCACCTGCGGAAACGTTCTTCCCGAACAACGTGGACTGCGGACCGCGCAAGACCTCGATTCGTTCGACCTCAGGCAAATCGTCGAGCGCGGAAGAGGTCCGCGATCGGTACACGCCGTCAACGAAGACGCCGACGGAGCTCTCGATTCCGTCGTTGCCGGCCCCATTCCCGAACCCTCGAATGATGAAATTCGTCTGGCCGACGGCATTGAATTGCTGAACCTTCAGCGAGGGCACGACTGACTGCAGATCGATCAAATCCACGATGTGCGAACGCTCGATAGTTGCTGCATTCGTCACAGAAACCGAGATGGGCACGTCCTGGAGCGTCGCTTCGCGTTTGGTCGCTGTGATGGTGACTCGATCAAGTTGCGCCGATGAAGTCGGCTCGGGCGGCGGCGATGCCGGCGCGACCTGAAGAGGTGCGGGTGCCGCCGCTGCAGGTGCTGAGGCCGCCTGCGCGGGCTGCTGAGCCTGCTGCGCAACGGCACTGAAGCCCGTAGCGCCCATCGTGGCTCCCAAGGACACCATTCCCATCAAATTCGTCACCCGCATCGCCGTCTCCTGTTTTTGCATCAGCGAGTTCATGCCCGCCGATGCCGTATTTTTAGTCTGAACTAGGAAAGTTAGTCAATGTTAGGTTTACCCTAGTACGTCCGTCGAAACGGGTCTGACCGAAGTGGTGGGAAAATCGCGCTTCAGCCAAGAGAGCGATCCCGCCATGGGTACAAAGAAAGTGACCGCGCCGAAGAAGCCTGTATCTCGAAGCCGCAAGTCTCACGGCATGAGAGAGGCGATCGTGCGAGCGGCGACGGAGATCATCAACACGAAGAGCTATGCGTTGGCGACTCTGACCGAGATCGCAGGCACGCTCGATCTCCGAGACGCCGCGCTGTACCACTACTTTCCCAACAAGCAGGCGTTGGCGTATGCCTGCCATCGCTACTCGCTAGAGCGTCTCGAGCGGCTGCTGGTGGCTGCCGACAAATCGGCAGCGTCTGGAGAAGAAAAGTTGCGCCACTTCATACGCCACATGTTGGTGGACGCTGCGCAGCACGGACCCCAACTCTATTTCGGAGACTATTCGTACCTCGATACCGCGCATCGGAAGACAGTTGCTTCCTGGGTAGAGCGCCTGACGAACCTGCTGATGAAGTTCATCAAGGAAGGAATGGCCGACGGTTCGATCGTGCAGTGCGAGCCCGAACTCGTTGTCCAGTTGGTTTTAGGCATGCTGATCTGGTTGGCCAAGTGGGTGCCGGCGGTCGAAGGAGCCACGGTGGACCGGCTCATGAACGCGATCGACGCTTCGATTTTCCGCGGACTTGAGAGGAGCAAAGCGGCTCGTTGAAAACAAAGGCACCAGTGCCCAGCGAACTACGAGGCTCTGTCGCAATAGGCGGGTCCGCGACAATGGCGCAATGCTTCCAGTGCAGATCCAGGTCATGAATTCGACCCTTCGCCGAGTCGTCAAGCGCTTGCACTACCCGATCGAGGTCATGCTGATTTGCGTGCGCTGGTACGTGGCGTACCCGCAGAGTCTGCGTCACATCGAAGAGATGATGGCCGAGCGGGGTGTCGAGGTCGACCACGCGACCATTCACCGTTGGGCAATGAGGATCGTGCCGGTTCTGGCCAAGGTCTTGCGCCATCGCAAGCGCCCAGTCGGAACGAGCTGGCGCGTCGATGAAACATACATCAATGTCTACGGGGAATGGAAGGCCCTCTTCCCCTGGGCACTCACCGCGCTGGCCCGCGCCTGAGCGCAGCCGGGCAGCCCACCATGCAACTGGTCGTGGGCTTTCCGCCTGGGCAGGCATTGGACGCCGGCGCGCGCATCGCCGAGGGCAAGATGGGCGAGGATCTGAAGCAGACCATGTACGTTGACAACCGCGCTGGCGCCACGGGCATCATGGCCCAACACTACGTCAAGAACGCCGCGCCCGACGGCTACACGCTGCTGTA
>JANYBE010000433.1 GCA_025360945.1 Rhizobacter sp.
TGCGGCCCGCAGCGCGCGGCTTACGTATTGCTGCCGGTGATTCCATCCAGGCGTTGAACAGGAGCTATTTGTCATGAAACTGTACGGATTCTGGCGCTCGCTCGCGACTTACCGCGTGCGCGTGGCACTCGCGTTAAAAGGACTTGATGCCGACGCAGTGTCGATTGATCTGCTGAAAGGCAATCAGCACGATGCCGCTTACAAGGCGGTCAATCCGCAAAGCGTCGTGCCTGCGCTGGTGATCGATGACGGGCCGCCATTGTTTCAATCGATGGCGATACTCGAATACCTCGATGAGGCGCATCCGCAACCGCCGCTGCTGCCGAAAGACGCCCGCGGACGCGCGCGCGTGCGCGGGCTTGCGCAGATCGTCGTCAGCGACGGTCATCCGCTCATCGTGCCGCGTATCCGCGTTTACATGGAAAAGGAACTGAAGCTCGACGAGGCGACGCGCAATCGCTGGCTCGCGCACTGGTCCCTGAAGGCGCTCGAAGCGGTCGAAGGCCATCTCGCGAAGGAAAAAGAGAGCGGGCTTTTTTGCCACGGCGACGACATAACCATTGCCGATATCTGCGTGGCGTCGCAAGTGATAGGCGCGAAGAATTATTTCAATTGCGACGTCTCGGGGGTGCCGACCGTGATGCGCGTGTTCGACGAGTGCATGAAGCTCACGGCTTTTTCGGCGACGCAGCCCTCGGCCTACCCGGAGCCCGCCTGATGCGCCACCCTGAGTGGCTCGCGCCCGAGTGGCAGGTGCCCGGTGTCGGTGCGCTGATGACGACGCGTGGCGGTGGCATCAGCGCCGCGCCGTTCGACAGCCTCAACCTGCGTTCCGCAGTCGGTGACGATCCGATCGCCGTCGCGCACAACCAGCGCATCGTCGAACAGACGATGGCGGCAACGCCGGTATACCTGAACCAGGTGCACGGCCGCGTCGCGGTGCGGCTGACGGCGGCGGACACGCGCAGTGACGCGCCGGTACACGACGCCGATGCGAGCTTCACCACCGAACCTGGAATCGCCTGCAGCGCACAGGTTGCCGACTGCCTGCCGGTGCTGTTCGCGGCCCCGGGCGGGTGCGCGGTTGGCGCGGCTCACGCCGGCTGGCGCGGGCTTGCCGCGGGCGTGCTCGAGTCGACGCTGCACGCCGTGTGCGAAGCCGCGGCGTGCGACCCGCGAGAGGTCAAAGCATGGCTGGGCGCCTGTATCGGCCCGACGCAATTCGAGGTCGGCCCCGAAGTGCTCGAGGCCTTTGCCGCCGCGCCTGGCTCGCCACGCTTCGAACCGCGAACGCAAGGCAAGTGGCTTGCGGATCTGGCCGGGCTGGCGCGCGACCGGTTGCATGCGGCCGGGTTGAGCGATGTCGGCGGCGGCACCTGGTGCACCGTCAGCGATCCGTCACGGTTCTTTTCGTACCGGCGCGACCGCGTCACCGGCCGCATGGCCGCCTTCATCTGGATTGAGCGCGGTTTGCGACTCGGCTGAACGCCTTGCCCGGCGCCGTGCTGGGCTGAAGAACAAGTAGCCGACGATCCCCAGCGGCAGCACGCCGTAGAGCACGAACGTGAACAGTGCGCCCAGCAGCGTGCCGCTGCTGCTCGTGGCCTCGACCACCGCGACCATCAGCACCACATAGAGCCACGCAATCGCCACCAGCAGCATCTTCTCTTCCTTCAATCGCTTTGTCTTATTGTGAAATTGAATGTCACAATACGGGATCGTCGCGTGAGGCTGCGGATATACAAACCAGTCAGACTCACGTAAAACCAGCCGCAGAAGCTGCGCTTGCCGCTGCATCAGAACCACCAGGAGACCTATGGAAACCACGCCCGATTTTGCGGCCCCGCTCGGAAAAATGTGGAAGACGCTGGCCGGCATGAATCTGCCCGCTGCGGCGATGACCGAATTGCAGGGCGTGTATCTGAAGCAGTCGACCGAGCTCTGGAACCAGACGCTCCAGACGAAGCCGGCTCCCGCCGTCGATCGCCGGTTCGCGGCCAAGGAATGGTCCTCGAATCCGGGCAGCACCTTCGTCGCACAGATGTACCTGCTGAACGCGCGCACGTTGATGCAGATGGCCGATCAGGTGCAGGGCGACGAGAAGACCCGGGCGCGCATCCGCTTCGCGGTGCAGCAGTGGGTCGATGCGACCGCGCCCAGCAACTACCTCGCGCTCAACCCCGAGGCCCAGCGCAAGGCACTCGATACGCAAGGCGAGAGCCTCGCGCACGGCATCAAGCAACTGCTGCACGATGTCCAGCAAGGTCACGTGTCGCAGACCGACGAGAGCCTGTTCGAGGTCGGCCGCAACGTGGCGACGAGCGAAGGGTCGGTCGTATTCGAGAACGCGCTGTTCCAGCTGATCGAGTACAGGCCGCTTACCACTAAGGTGTTCGAGCGGCCGATGCTATTCGTGCCGCCGTGCATCAACAAGTACTACATCCTCGACCTTCAGCCCGATAACTCGCTGATCCGGCACACGGTTGCGCAAGGCCACCGCGTATTCGTCGTGAGCTGGCGCAATGCCGACGAGAGCATCAAGAGCTTCACCTGGGACCAGTACATCGAGGACGCCGCGATCCGCGCCGTTCGAGCGGTGCAGGAGATCACCGGCGCCACCAAGATCAACACGCTGGGCTTTTGCGTCGGTGGCACGATTCTGTCGACCGCGCTCGCGGTGCTCGCCGCGCGCGGCCACAAGCCTGCAGCGAGCGTCACCCTGCTCACCACCTTCCTCGACTTCACCAGCACCGGCGTACTCGATCTCTTCATCGACGAGGGCATGGTGAAGATGCGCGAGATGACGCTCGGTCCGCACAGTCCGGGCGGCGCGAACCTGCTGAAGGGCCAGGAGCTCGCCACCACGTTCAGCTTTCTGCGGCCGAACGACCTGGTCTGGAACTACGTGGTCGGCAACTACCTGAAGGGCGAGACGCCCCCGCCTTTCGATCTGCTGTACTGGAACAGCGACAGCACGAATCTGCCGGGCCCGATGTACTGCTGGTACCTGCGCAACACCTACCTCGAGAACAACCTCGTCAAACCAGGCAAGCTGACGGTGTGCGGCGAGAAGATTGACCTCGGCCGCATCGATGCGCCGGCTTACGTGTATGCCTCGCGCGAGGACCACATCGTGCCGTGGGAAGGCGCGTACCGGAACACGCAAGTGCTCAAGGGCAAGACGCGCTTCGTGCTCGGCGCCTCAGGCCACATCGCTGGCGTGATCAACCCGCCGGCCAAGGGCAAGCGCAGCCATTGGATCGGTGCGGGCGCTGCGCTGCCGGCCAGCGCACAGGACTGGTTCGACAAGGCCAAAGAGCACCCCGGCAGCTGGTGGACCGACTGGGTCGGCTGGCTGAATAGCCACGCAGGCAGGCAGGTTACCGCACCCAAGGCGCCTGGCAATCGGCAGTACAAGGTCATCGAACCTGCCCCCGGCCGCTACGTCAAGGCCAAGGCCACCTGACGCGCATCATTCATCATTCCTCGACTCACTGACTGACTGGAGATTCCCATGACCACCGACATCGTCATCGTCGCCGCCGCCCGTACCGCTGTGGGCAAGTTCGGCGGCACGCTTGCCAAGACGGCTGCACCCGAACTCGGCGCGGCCGTCGTCGTCGATCTGCTGCGCCGCGCGAATCTGTCCGGCGACCAGATCAACGAACTCATATTCGGCCAGGTGCTGACCGCCGGTTCGGGCCAGAACCCGGCCCGCCAGACCGTGATCACGAGCGGCCTGCCGCAAGGCGTACCCGCACTGACCATTAACGCCGTCTGCGGCTCGGGCCTGAAGGCCGTGATGCTGGGCGCGCAGGCGATCCGCGACGGCGACTCCGAGATCGTCATCGCCGGCGGCCAAGAGAGCATGAGCCTCGCGCCGCACGTGCTGCCGGGCTCGCGTGACGGCATGCGCATGGGCGACTGGAAGCTGGTCGACTCGATGATTGTCGATGGCCTGTTCGACGTGTACAACAAGTACCACATGGGCATCACTGCCGAAAACGTCGCAAAGAAGTACGACGTGACGCGCGAAAAGCAAGATGCGCTTGCGCTGGGCTCGCAGCAAAAGGCTGCGGCCGCTCAGGAGGCCGGCAAATTCAAGGACGAAATCGTGCCGTTCAGCATCGCGCAAAAGAAGGGCGACCCGATTGTGTTTGCCGCAGATGAGTTCATCAACAAGAAAACCAATGCCGAAGCCCTGGCGGGCCTGCGCCCTGCGTTCGACAAGGCCGGTGGCGTGACCGCGGGCAATGCCTCCGGCATCAACGATGGTGCCGCCGCCGTGATGGTGATGACGGCCAAAAAAGCTGCCGCACTGGGCCTCAAACCACTGGGCCGCATCGCCAGCTTTGCCACCAGCGCTCTTGACCCGGCTTACATGGGCATGGGCCCGGTGCCGGCCTCTACCAAGGCCCTGGCCCGCGCTGGCTGGAAGGCGGCGGACCTGGACCTGCTGGAAATCAACGAAGCCTTTGCGGCACAGGCCTGCGCTGTGAACAAGGAAATGGGCTGGGACACCTCCAAAGTCAACGTCAACGGCGGTGCGATTGCCATTGGCCACCCGATTGGCGCGTCTGGCTGCCGCATTTTGGTCACACTGCTGCACGAGATGGGCAAGCGCAACGCCAAAAAAGGCATTGCGTCGCTGTGCATTGGCGGCGGGATGGGCGTGGCGCTGACCATTGAACGCTGACCCTTGGGCGATAATTGTTGCGCATTAATTCTTGCGCATACTCCCTTGTGCAAGGGTGGACAAAAAAGCAAGGCGAAAAACGTCAAATTTGCCAATTTTGACTGTCAAATAGGCCTGCAGCCCCCGTCCACAATGCATGAGCAGCTATAAATTTAGTAGTATTCAATTTCACAATCGTAATTCACCATAACCACAGAGGAACACATCATGAGTCAAAAAGTAGCGTACGTCACCGGGGGCATGGGCGGCATCGGAACCGCCATCTGCCAGCGCCTGCACAAGGAGGGCTTCAAGGTCATCGCCGGCTGCGGCC
>JANYBE010000455.1 GCA_025360945.1 Rhizobacter sp.
GTATGGCGCGTGCTCGATGCCGCCTCGCCGACGCTTGCCAGGCTCTCGTTCGACACCGTTCACGTCAATGAGCAGATGCGGGGGCGATTTTTCCGCGAGCGTGCCGGTGATGCGTCCGATCATGCCGTGATTATCGCGACAGACGTTCGAATGCGCGTCGGTCGCGGATGAAAGCGGTGTCGAACGAGAGCCTGGCAAGCGTCGGCGAGGCGGCATCGAGCACGCGCCATACCGGTGTGACCTTGGAGATTGGCGTGCCGTTGCCGAGCGCCTCCCACGCAGCCTCGGCCACTGTGCGGACATGAAAACCGGTCGTGATGGGGCAGCAAACTTCGGCGCCGTGCGCCGCGGCCAGCGCGGCGCGCAAGGCGCGCGCGTTCATCGAGCGGCCGCGCGGAATGTCGCGGATGAAGTCGTCGACGAGTCGCGCGGTGGGCACCAGCATGAGCTGGCCCGCCCTCATCCCGGCGATGCTGATCGGCGCCGGCTTCACCACATGCGGGCGCAGGTCGGCGAGCTTCTCGGTCCAGGTCTTCATCGCGGGCGCAGCGGCAGGTGGATGTGCGTGACCAGATCGCCCGGCGCGGTTTCGCGAGGGCTGTTCATATATTCCTCGACGACCGGCGCATCCGCCGGTTCGCGGCCCGACTGAACCAGCCATTGCCCGAACAGCCAGCGGTACGCCGCACCCATCGAGGCGTAAGGCCCGGTGTGCACGAGCATCGCGCACTCCGCCGCCGGGAGCGTGCTGCGAGTCAGCGGCGCGGCCACGTCGCCGGGTGCGCAACCGGCGATGCAGGCCTGCGCGCGGAGTTCAACCTCCGGCACGCAGCTCGGGTCGTCGAAGAAGCGGGCCAGCATGCGCACGCCGGGGCGCACGAGGCCGAGCGCGGCGACGCGGCCGAACAGGCCGTCAAAGGCCAGGCCGATCTGCATGTACGGGCCGGTGTGGGCCAGGGCCACGACCTCCACCGCTGGCAGCGTGCGGATCTCCACTGCGTGCGCCGCGCCCGGCTCGGTGCACGTCAGACCCGCGAACTCGGTGTGCTGCCCGGCGGCGCGGTAGCGCGCCGGCGTCAGGCCGTAGACGACCTTGAACAGGCGCGTGAACGATTGCAGGTTCGGGTAGCCCGACTGGCGCGCGATACGCTCGAGCGGCAGGGTGGTATTCGCCAGCCAGCCGGCTGCGCGGTGCAGCCGCAGGCGCTTCACCGTGGCCGCCAGTGTCTCGCCGTACAGCGCGTGGTAGGTGCGATGCCAGTGGTGCGGCGAGAGGTGGGCGATGTCGGCCAGCGTCATCAGGTCGAGCGGCTCATCGAGGTGCAGGTACACATGTTCGACGACGCGGTGCATGCGCTGCTCGAAGCGCGGCCACTGAGTCACGTCTGCGTTGTCGAGGGGGTCGCGTTGATTCATCGGCGAATCATTGCATCACCAGGCTTGACAAGTCTTGCGGAGTTGCGCGGCTCCGCCAGCGAGTGACTCAGCGCCTGAACAGCCCCAACCGCTGCGCTTCGAGTGCCGCTTCCGCGCGCGAGCTCACGTTGAGCTTGCGGTAGATCTGCTTCACGTAGTCGGCGATCGTGTGGCGCGACAGATTGAGCTGCACGCCGATCTCGGGCAACGTGAAGCCCTTGGCGACGCGCAACAGCACCTCGTTCTCGCGATCTGTCAGGGCCACGTGCGGTATGTTCTGCGGGCGCTCTTGCTGGACTGTCTGCGAGGCAAAGTGCTTGATTACACGACGCGCGATCGACGGCGACAGCGGCGGCTCGCCCTGGCTCATGCGCTTGAGCTGCTCGGCGATCAGTTCGCGCGCCTGCTCTTTCAGCAGGTAGCCGAACGCGCCTGCTTGCAGGGCGGGGAACAGGTGATCGTCGTCGTCGTGGATCGTCACAACGACCGATTGGCATTCGGGCTGCGACTTGCCCAGTGCCGCGACCACATCGACCCCCGACCCGTCGGGCAGGCCGAGGTCGCACAGCGCGAGCTGGAACTTGACCGCGCTGACGAGCTCAAGCGCGTCGTGCACGCGCGCGGCCTCGTGGATCTGCGCGTCGGGGAACACCTGTTTGATCAGCACCTTGAGCCAGGAGCGGATCTCGGGCAGGTCTTCGAGCAGCAGGATGTTGTTCATGGCGTCACCTCGGGCACTGCGCGGAGTCCGCACCATTTCATCCTAACAGTGCAGATCACCCTTGTGACAGCTGAGCGATCGCACGCTCACAGCGGAAGCGTGAGCCTGATCACGGTGCCGTAGCCGGGACCGGACTCGACCAGGCACTGGCCCTGCATCTGCTTGGCACGGTGCTTCATGCTGGACATGCCGTGGCCGCGGTCGAGCTTGCCGTCGAGCTCCATCGGGATACCCTTGCCGTTGTCCTGCACGGTGAGGCCGAACTGGCGGTCACTGATCGTGCAGCGCACTTTGCAATGCGACGCACCGCTGTGCTTGATGATGTTGCTGACCGCCTCGCGCAAGATGCGCGTCGTCTGCACGAAGCCGCGTGCCGGCAGCAGCTGGTCGGTCTCTTCGGGAGGGCTGCGCCAGTCGACCTCGATGTTGGCCTGGCCCAGGCGCAGCACCGTCTCGGCGCGCCAGTCGGCGAGCGCGTCGGCCAACCGCATCGGCTTGCCGGTGAGGCCGCGCACCGACAGCCGCATCTCTTCGAGCGCCTCACGCGCCAGTGTCGAGATGCGCTCGGACTCGCTTGTGTGCACGATCGTCAGCAGCTTCGCGCCCAGGTCGTCGTGCAGGTCACCAGCGATGCGCTTGCGCTCCTTCTCGGTGACCTGCTCGACACGCAACTCGGCGAGCTGCGCGAAATTCTGTTCGATCTCGGCGGTGATCTGCTGCACGCGTGCTTCGAGGGTCTCTCGCCCGTCCTCGGCGGCGCGCAAGGTGCGCGTGAACACCTGCAGCAGCCGCACTGCGATGCCGGTGAAGAGCAGCGGCACCGCGATCTGCATCAGCGGCAGGCTCGGCGCGTCGTCCAGGCCACGCTGCAGGGCCTGTTCAAAGACCAGCATGCCCACAATCGAGACGAGCAGCACCGCCATCGGCCAGAAGTCCTGGCGCTTGTGGCGCCAGGTCACGACCAGGTGCAGTACCGTGGCAGCGGCGACCTCGAGCGCGAACAGCGCGTACCAAATGCTCGCCGCCAGGAACAGCCGCCCCGGGCCGACCAGCAGCAGCGTCGCCGGCACCAGCACCCATTGCGCTGCGAGCGCATTCTCGAGCCAGCGCGAGCGCAGGTCGGCGTAGCTGAGCAAGAACTGCACCGCAAGCGCGACCATCGGCGCGAAGGCGCTGCAGACCAAGAACTCCATCACCCCGGTGTCCCACGGCATGTCGCGCCACCACAGGCGCGCCGACAGCAGACCCCAGGTCAGCGACAGCCAGCCGAAGTAGCCGAGGTAGGCCTCGCGCCGGTTCATCAGCCCCAGGCCGATCATTACGCAGCCGACCGCGGCCAGCACCAGGCTCACAAGCTCAACTGCCGTGACGTTCCAGAACAGTCGACGTGCGTATTCGGGTCCGAGCAGCACCTGCGGTCCGATCTTGAGCGCCGACATCCCGCCCGCGCGCTGGCGTGACGCGACGCGTTGCAGCGAATGGCCCTGAACCTGCAACTCGATCAGGTTGCCGTGTTCGAGCAGCAGCGCTCCGGGCAGCGTCACAAGTTGCGGGTAGTGACAGTTGCGCGTCACCGGCTCGCTCATGCGGCCTCCGCTGAAGATGCGCTGACCGTTCAGGTAGACCTCGGCGTTGCTACAAACCCGCTCGATGTACAACGCCATCAGCTCGCGCGCATCCGCGCCCGCGGGCCGGTCGAAGCTGGCGCGGTACCAAACGCTGCCCTCGAAACGCGGCCGGGTCTCGGCCCAGTCGTCGGGCAGGTTTACCGGCAGCGTCGCGGCGGTGAACGACGCGGGTGTGCCGCTGGCGGTGGCCACCGAGAGCGCCTTGTCTATCACCAGGACGGCCGCGTCGGTCGCGCTTGCGCTGGGTGGCATTGCCACGGCCAGCCAGATCAGCACAGCCGTGGCGGTGAAGGCGAGGCGTTTGAACATCGACGCGGATTGTGCCGGATGGCCAGCACACCCCCACGCGCGAAACAACGACAACGGCACGCTTGCGGCGACAATCTGCACTCCCTCAAAGGACGCCCACCGCCTTGATCCTTCGCCACTCATTCGAACCGCCCGACAATTCGCGGCTGGCCCACCTCTGCGGCAGCCTGGACGAGCACCTTCGACGCATCGAGGAGGCACTCGACGTGAGCGTCTCGAGGCGCAATGAATTCTTCCGCGTCGAGGGGCCGAAGCCGCGCGCCGAGCACGCGATGAGCCTGCTGCAGGCGCTGTACGCGCAGGCGCAGCGGCCGATCAGCGCCGAGCAGGTGCAACTCGCTCTGGTGCAGAGCGGGGCTGCCGCAGCACAGCCGGATGCTGACGAACCTGCGCCCGACGCGCTCACGCTGCGTACGCGTCGCACCGACCTGGCCGGCCGCACGCCGAACCAGCGCACCTATCTGCGCAACATCCTGAACCACGACATCAGCTTCGGCATCGGCCCGGCCGGCACCGGCAAGACCTTCCTGGCGGTTGCGTGCGCGGTCGACGCGCTCGAGCGCAGCGCGGTGCAACGCATCATCCTGACGCGCCCTGCGGTCGAGGCCGGCGAGCGACTGGGCTTTCTGCCCGGCGATCTGACGCAAAAGGTCGATCCATATTTGCGCCCGCTGTACGACGCGCTCTACGACCTGATGGGCGCCGACAAGGTCGCGCGTGCCCTCGAGAAGGGCACGCTCGAGATCGCGCCGCTCGCGTTCATGCGTGGGCGCACGCTGAACCACGCGTTCGTGATCCTCGACGAGGCGCAGAACAGCACCGCCGAGCAGATGAAGATGTTTCTGACGCGCATTGGCTTCGGCACCAAGGTCGTCGTCACCGGCGACGTGAGCCAGATCGATCTGCCGCGCGGCACCGAGAGCGGCCTGATCGACGCCGAGCGCATCCTGCGCCGGGTACGCGGCATCGCGACGACGCGCTTCACGTCCAGCGACGTGGTGCGACATCCGCTGGTGGCGCGCATCGTCGAGGCCTATGACGCGGCACGCCTCGTTGAATGAAGCCTCTCGCCCAACGAGTACGTCGGCCGATCCCCCAAGAGGATGCGGGCCGCCTTGGGAGCGGCCCGGCGCTCGGCGGGCGACCTGAGCTGAGCCTGTCCCTGCAATTCGCCGACGCGCGCCACCGCGCGGAGCTGCCGCGCCACAAGGTCGCACGCTGGATTCGCGCCGCGCTCGAGTCGCCCGGCGAGATCACCGTGCGCATCGTCGGCGCCGAGGAAGGGCAGGCGCTGAACCGCGACTACCGCGCGAAGGATTACGCGACCAACGTCTTGACCTTCGACTACACGCACGAGCCGGCCATCAGCGCCGATCTGGTGCTGTGCGCACCGGTGATCGCGCGCGAGGCCGCCGAGCTCGGCGTCACGCTGCAGGCGCACTACGCCCACATGCTGGTGCACGGCACGCTGCATGCCCAGGGCTTCGATCACGAGGACGACGAGGAGGCGCGGGTCATGGAGGCACGCGAGACCACGTTGATGCGCTCGCTCGGGTTCGCCGATCCGTACTCCAAATGAAGGCGTGGCGACTCTTCGTTGCGCTGTGTCTGGCGGCGAGTGCCGCGACTGCGGCAGCACAGGGCGCGCCGCAACCGGCCTCGTCCGCGTCCGCACCGGCGCGCCCGCGCATCGGCCTGGTGCTCTCCGGCGGCGGCGCGCGCGGTGGCGCGCATCTGGGCGTGCTCAGGGTCATGGAAGAACTGCACGTGCCGGTCGACGTGGTTGTCGGCACCAGTGCCGGAGCGATCGTTGCAGCCGCGTACGCTGGTGGCATGCCGCTCACGCAAATCGCCGACGAGATGAGCGGGTTGCGCACCGTGATGCTGTTCCGCGACGTGGACCGCGGGCGAGGTGCCCCTGCGCAACAAGGTCAACGATGCCATCAACTACATCGGCCCCGAGATCGGTCTGAAGAATGGCGGCATCGCGCTGCCCAAGGGCGTGGTCGCCGGCGTGTCGATCGAGGCCGTGCTGCGCCAGCTCACTGTGCGTCAACGCGTGAGCGATTTTGACCAGCTGCCGATTCCATTCCGTGCCGTCGCGACCGACCTGACGACCTCGGAGATGGTCGTGCTCGGCAGCGGCAACCTGTCGGTCGCGGTGCGCGCGAGCATGGCGATCCCCGCGGTGGTCGACCCGGTCGAGCTCGATGGCCGGCTGCTCGTCGATGGTGGCCTGGCGCGCAACCTGCCGGTGGATGTGGCACGTGCGATGGGCGCCGACGTAGTGATCGCGGTCAACATCGGCACGCCGCTGCGCAAACGCGAAGATATCTCCGGCATCCTGAGCGTGTCGGACCAGATCTCGCGCATCCTGACCGCGACCAACGTCAACAAGTCGCTGAAGGAACTTGGCCCGCGCGACGTGCTGATCACACCGGACTTGGGCACTGTGCAGACCGCCGACTTCGACCGCCTCGCCGAGGGCGCGGTGGTGGGTGAGAAGGCCGCGCGCGTGGCCTCGCCGCAACTCGCGCGCTACAGCATTCCGCCCGATGAGTGGGCGGCGTGGCACAGCGCACTGGTGGCCGAGCCCGCCGCGCTGCCGGGGCGCATCGACGCGATCCGCGTGACGGGCGTGCTACGCGTCAACCCCGAGGTCATCACCGCGCGCATGCGCACCCAGGCCGGCCAGGCGTTGGACCCGCACGTCGCCGACGAGGACATCAAGCGCATCTACGCGCTCGGCGACTTCGAGCGCGTGAGCTATGCGATCGCCGACGATCCCGCCAACGGCCGCGTGCTCACCGCCGATGTGGTCGAGAAGTCATGGGGCCCGAACTATCTGCGTTTCGGCCTCGGCCTGTCGTCGGACCTGAGCGGCGACTCGTTCTTCACGCTCGTCGCCTCGCATCGCTGGGCCTGGCTCAACAGCCTGGGCGGCGAGTGGCGCAACGATGTGCAGATCGGTCATGCGGACCGGCTCGCGAGCGAGTTCTACCAGCCGCTCACGCCGGCGCAGCGCATCTTCGTGGCGCTGCGTGCCGAGAGCGCGCGCGACCCGTTCGACGTCTACGACGACGCCGGCACCCGGCTCGCGCTCTATAGCCGCAGCACCCACGGCATCGGGGTCGATCTGGGCACCCCGATCGGCACCGCCGGCGAGGTCCGGCTCGGCTTCAACCGTGGCCGGCCCAAGCTGCTGAACGATACGAGCTTCCTGTCGGGCTCGCTGCTGGTGCCGGCGATTGAGATGGGCGGAGTGCAGGCGCGGTTGCGGCTGGACACGCTGGACAACCTGCGTTTCCCGCGCTCCGGCTATACGGCGGACGTGCAGGTCTAAGCCTCGCGCGCGCGCTTCGGCGCAACCGACAACTACAGCAAGGCCTCGGGCAATTTCGATGTTGCGCTGGCCAGCGGCGCGCACTCGTGGCAGATCGGGTTGCGGGCTGCGAAGAGTCTGGAGGGCGGCGAACTGCCGGTGTACGAGCTGTTCAGCCTCGGCGGCTTCCTTCAGATGTCGGGCTACCGCACTGGTGAACTGGTCGGGCAGGAGATGAGCTTCGGCCGGCTAATCTACAACTACCGCGTCAGCGCGCCGGGGTTGCTCGACGGCGCCGATGTCGGCGTGTCATACGAGACCGGCCGCATCGGCGACTCGGCGAGCGGGGCGGACCGCACGGCGCTGCGCCACGGCGGCTCGCTGTACTTCGCATTCGACACGCCAATCGGGCCGGTCCACTTGGCCTACGGCCGAGGTGACGCCAGGCGCCAGTCGGTGTACTTCTTCGTCGGCCAGCCGTAGGATGGCCATCAACCCCAGCGCGCTGCTCGAATTCGGCAACCTTGCCGGCGTGGTCGCGTGTGCGATGACGGCCGCACTGGTGGCCGGCAAACGCAAGCTGGACTGGGTCGGCGTGGCGGTGCTGGGCTGCACCGCTGCGCTTGGCGGTGGTTCGGCGCGCGATGTGCTGCTCGGTCACTACCCGCTGGCGTGGGTCGCGAAGCCGGGGTTGCTGCTGCTGACGACGTCCGCGGCGCTGTCGACGATTCTGCTCGCGCGCGTCGTGCATCGGCTGCCGATCACGTTTCTCGTGCTCGACGCGATCGGGCTGGTCGCATTCACGGTGATCGGTTGCAGCGTCGCGCTCGCGCTGGGCCACGGCACGATCATCGCGATCGTTAGCGGCTTGATTACCGGCTGCGTCGGCGGCGTGCTGCGCGATGTGCTGAGCGGCGAGGTGCCGCTGCTGTTCCGACGCGAGGTCTACGCGACCGTGTCACTTCTGACTGGCGGCCTGTACGTAGGCGGGCTGGCGTTGGGCTTCAACCATGATCTGGTGATGTTGGCCGCGATGGCCATCGGTCTGGCATTTCGCATCGCCGGGGTGCACCAGCAGTGGAACGTGCCGACCTTCGACGTCGGCGAAGGCCCGAAGAACGAACGCGAGCGCGTGAGATAGCGTTTGCGCCAGAAGAACCAGCTCAGGCCCAGGCCAAGCACAAGCATCTCGCAGAAGATGATGCAGTAGCCGTGTGGGCTGTGAATCAGCAGCAGGCCTTCGAAGGTTCGTGGAAGACGCCCATCGGCAGGCTCAGGCTTGCTTGAGCAAGCGCGCGGCCTCGAGCGCGAAGTAGGTCAGCACGCCGTCGGCGCCGGCACGCTTGAAGGCGAGCAGGCTTTCCATCATCACTGCGTCATGTGCGAGCCAGCCGTTCTGCGCCGCGGCCTTGAGCATCGCGTACTCGCCGCTGACCTGGTAGGCGAAGGTCGGCACGCGCAACTCGTCCTTCACGCGCCGCACGATGTCGAGGTAGGGCATGCCGGGCTTGACCATCACCATGTCGGCGCCTTCGGCGAGGTCGAGAGCGACCTCGCGCAGCGCCTCGTCGCTGTTGCCGGGGTCCATCTGGTAGACCATTTTGTCGGCCTTGCCGAGGCTGCCGGCCGAGCCGACCGCGTCACGGAACGGGCCGTAAAACGCGCTCGCGTACTTGGCGCTGTAGGCCATGATGCGCGTGTGGATCAGGCCCTTGGCTTCGAGCGCGGTGCGGATCGCGCCGATGCGGCCGTCCATCATGTCGCTGGGCGCGACGATGTCGACGCCGGCCTGCGCCTGCGTGAGCGCCTGCTGGGTGAGCACGGCGACGGTCGCGTCGTTGAGGATGTAGCCCGTCGCGTCCAGCAGCCCATCCTGGCCGTGGCTGGTGAACGGGTCCAGCGCCACGTCGGTCATGAGGCCGAGCCCTGGGAAGCGGTTTTTGAGTGCGCGCACGATGGTCGGGATCAGGCCATCGGGGTTGAGCGCTTCGCGTCCGTCGTCGGTCTTCAGCGACGGCTCGATCACCGGGAACAGCGCCATCACCGGGATGCCCAGTCGTACGCACTCTTCGGCGATCGGCAGCAACCGGTCCAGCGTCAAGCGCTGCACGCCGGGCATCGAGGCCACGTCCTGAGTGACCCCTTGGCCGGCGAGCACGAACACCGGCAGGATCAGGTCGGAAGCTTGCAGCGTGTGCTCGCGTACCAGGGCGCGGGTGAAGGCATCGCGGCGCAGGCGGCGCGGGCGGCTGGCGGGAAAGGGCGGAGGCGTTTGCATGGGTACGAGCCTGCGGTGGCAGCCGATGCCGGCGGCATCGCGCGTGAACGTTGCAAGACTTTGCCTGTAAACCGGCTTCGTCGCGCTGTCACGCGGCTGTAGCAAAACGTACAGCTTCTGCTAAACTAGGGATTGAATGATAGTCGCAAGGCTGCCATTCCCTGCTTTTCCTCCCTGAGCAGGTGCCCGACCGTGATGACAGCGTGAAGGCATTTCAAGCCTCGGCATCAAAGCCGGGGCTTTTCTTTTGGGCCGATCCTTTTGGAGCGGGGATTTCGACCCGCCCATAATCGCGCGATGCTCTGGATCAAAGCGCTTCACATCGTCTTCGTCGCTAGCTGGTTCGCCGGCCTGTTTTACTTGCCGCGGCTGTTCGTCAATCTCGCCCAGATACCCGCCGACAGCCATGCCGAGCGCGAGCGGCTCTTGATGATGGCGCGCAAGCTCTACCGGTTCAGCGGCCTGCTGATGATCTTCGCGCTCGGCTTCGGCCTGTGGCTGTGGCTGGGCTACGGTTTCAAGGGCGGGTGGCTGCATGCGAAGCTGTTCCTCGTCGTGCTCGCGATCGGGTACCACCATGCCTGCCGCTCGCTGCTGCGTAAATTCGAGCAATTCGAAAACAAGCGCAGCGAGCGCTGGTTCCGAGTCTTCAACGAGTCGGCCGTGCTGCTGTTTGCCGCCATCGTCGTGCTGGTGGTCGTGAAGCCCTTCTGACCCGAACGATGGCCCGCCACCGCAGCTCCGCCGCGCCACTGGCCTGGTTATATGCGGCGCTGATCGTCTACGCGAGCCTGTACCCGTTCACCGGCTGGCGCGTGCCGGGCGTTTCGACGCTGGCGTTTCTGGGCTTGCCGTGGCCGCGTTGGTGGACGTGGTTCGACCTCGTCACCAACCTGGTCGGCTACATCCCGTTCGGCGCGCTCGTGTTCGGCGCGCTGGTGCGCGGCGACGTGCGCATCCGGCCTGCGATCGTGCTCGCGTGCGTGGCGGGCACCGCGCTGTCGCTGACGATGGAATTCCTGCAGAACTTCCTGCCGCAGCGTGTCTCGTCGAATGTCGACCTCGGCACCAATGCGCTCGGCACGTTTATGGGCGTGGCGCTGGGCTGGTGGGTGCATGTGCGCGGCGGTGTCGAGCGCTGGCAGGTGGCGCGCGACCGCTGGTTCATCACGCGCAGCGCCGGTGGCCTCGCACTGCTACTGCTGTGGCCGGTTGGGCTGCTGTTCCCGTTGCCGGTGCCGCTCGCGCAGGGCCAGGTGCTCGCGCGCGTGCAGGAAGCACTGGCGCAGTGGGTCGACGGCACGCCGATCGCGCCCTGGTTCGAGGGCTGGGCCGATGCCGAAATGGAGCGCACCGCCTTGTCGCCGGGCGGCGAGTTCGCGATGATTGCGTTGGGGCTGCTCGCGCCTTGCATGATCGCGTTCTCGGTCGCCAGGCCCGGTTGGCGTCGGCTGGTGCTGGTGCTGGGCGCGACGGCACTTGGCTGTCTGACAACGACGCTGTCGACCGCGCTGAACTTCAACCCGCAGCACCTGCTGGCGTGGAGCACGCCGCAGGCGCTCGCTGCACTGGCGTTCGGTGCGCTGCTGGCCAGCCTGATGAGCGTGGCGCCGAGCCGCGCGGCGGCCGGCCTCGGGCTGATGGTGCTGACGGCGCTGGTCACGGTTGTAGCCCAGGCGCCGGCCGATCCGTACTTCGCGCAAAGCCTGCAACTCTGGGAGCAAGGACGTTTCATCCGGTTCCACGGCGCGGCGCGCTGGGTCGGCTGGCTGTGGCCTTACGCGGCTATCGTTTACCTCCTGGCACGACTCGGCGCGAAGGACGAGCCACCTAAAATGCCCGTATGAGTTACTACGAGCGCCACATCTTCTTCTGCCTGAACACGCGTGAAAACGGCGAAGACGCCTGCTCGCTGCACGGCGCGCAGGCTGGCTTCGACCACTGCAAATCGCGCGTCAAGGGCGAGAAGCTCGCCGGCCCGGGTGGCGTGCGCGTCAACAAGTCCGGCTGCCTCGACCGCTGCGCTGGCGGCCCCGTGGCCGTGGTCTACCCCGAGGCGGTTTGGTACACGTTCGTCGACAAGCACGACATCGACGAGATCGTCGACTCGCATCTGAAGAACGGCCAGGTGGTCGAGCGCCTGCTGTTGCCGGCCACGGTCGGTCGCTGATGAATTCCGCGACCACGCGCCAGACGATCGCCGGCTCCGCCGGTGCGATCGAGTGCGCGATCGACGCGCCGGCGGGCGCGGTGCGCGGCACGGTCGTGGTCTGCCACCCGCATCCGCAGCACGGCGGCACGATGGACAACAAGGTCGTGCAGACGCTCGCTCGCGCGTTCGTCGCGCTCGGCTGGCGTAGCGTGCGCTTCAATTTCCGCGGCATCGGCGCGTCGCAGGGCGCGTGGGACGACGGTGTCGGCGAGATCGATGACGCGCTCGCGGTGATCACGGCGTTCGCCGACGCGTCGTTCATGCTCGCGGGTTTTTCATTCGGCGCCTACGTCGCCTCGCAAGCGGCGGTGCGGTTGGCTGACGGCGCCAAGCCACGGCGCATGGTGCTCGTCGGCCCGTCGACCGAGCGCCAGCAGATGGCCCTCGTACCCGCCGACACCGTCGTCATCCATGGCGAGAGCGACGATGTCGTGCCGCTCGCATCCACGCTTGCGTGGGCGCGACCGCAATCGCTGCCGGTCATCGTCTTTCCCGGCGTCGGCCACTTCTTTCACGGCCAGCTCGGCTTACTCAAAAACGTCGTCGTGCAGGAACTGACGCCGCGCATGCCGCTCTGATCCACGCCCTGCGTGGGCGCAGTACCTTTTCTTTCACCGGATACTCCATGAATCGCTTGCTCGTTCTCGCTCTGTCGCTGGCCCTGGCTGCCGGCGCTTCCGCCCAGCCGCTGGTTCCGCCCGAAGTCGCTGCCAAGAGCTTCCTCGTGCTCGACCTGACCAGCAACCAGACGCTCGCCGAGCGCGAGGCTGACACCCCCGCCGACCCGGCTTCGCTGACCAAGCTAATGAGTCTATACGTGGTGTTCACCGCGATCCACGACAAGAAGCTCGCGCTCGAGCAGAAGCTACCGGTCTCGAAGCGCGCGTGGGACGAGCGCAAGGCCGGTGGCTCGCTGATGTTCATCGACACGACGATGACGCCGACCGTCGAGGAGCTGCTCAAGGGCGAGATCGTGCAGTCGGGCAACGATGCTGCTGTGGCGCTCGCCGAAGCCGTCGGCGGCACCTTGGAGCAGTTCGTCGGCATGATGAACCGGCAGGCCGCAGCTTTCGGCCTGAAGAACACGACGTTCAAGAACGCGACCGGGCTGACCGAGGCCGGCCACAAGAGCTCCGCGCGCGACCTGGCGGTGATCGCCACGCACATCATTCGCGACTACCCCGAATTCTTCGCCTACTACTCGATCAAGGAATACAAATACAACAACATCAACCAGCCGAACCGCAATTTGCTGCTTCGCCGTGACCCGTCGGTCGACGGCCTGAAGACCGGCTACACCGACGCCGCCGGCTACTGCCTGATCGCGACCGCGCAGCGCGAGTTTCCGAACCTCGGCGCCAACGGCAGCGGCCCGGGCAAGCGCCGCATCCTGACCGTTGTGCTCAACACCACGTCGATGGAAGCGCGTGCGGGCGAGAGCCAGAAGCTGCTGAACTGGGGCTTCCAGGCTTTCGACACGATCCGCTTGTTCGACGACGCCAAGCCGATCGCCTCGCCGCAGGTCTGGAAGGGCAAGTCCGCGGAAGCGAAGCTCGGCGCGGCCGGCGGCCTGTTCGTCAGCGTGCCCAAGGGAGAGGGAGGCAAGCTGCTGACAAAGATCGAGCGCACCGACCCGCTCGTCGCGCCGCTGGCAAAGGGCCAGCGCGTCGGCACAATCAAGGTCACGACCGTCTCGGGCGCACCGGTCATCGACGTGCCCCTGGTGGTGCTCGAACCGGTCGAGCAGGCCGGCATCTTCGGCCGTGCCTGGGATGCGATCCGCCTGTGGATCAAGTAAGCTGAGCCCGACGCGACGCACCGGAGCTTCAAGATGCAAACCCTGCCCGACACGCTGTGCTACCTGAACGGTGAGTACGGCCCGCTGCGCGACGCCAAGGTCTCGGTGCTGGACCGCGGCTTCATCTTCGGCGACGGCATCTACGAGGTCGTGCCGGCCTACGGCGGCAAGCTGTTCCGCTTCGACGAACACCTGGCGCGGCTCGACCGCAGCCTCGCTAAGCTGCGCATGCGCAACCCGCACACGCGCGAGGAGTGGCTGCAGCGCTGCCGCAAGCTGCTCAGCAGCCTGGTTGAGCGCGACGGTGGCCCGGACCAACTCGTCTACATCCAGATCACACGCGGCGTGGCGCTGCGCGACCACGTGATGCCGGCCGACGTGGAGCCGACCGTGTTCATGATGTGCAGCGTGATGAAGCCGGCCACGCCCGAGCAGCGGCACGCGGGCGTGGCCTGCGTGACAGCGCGTGACTTCCGCTGGGAGCGCGGCGACATCAAGAGCATCTCGCTGCTCGGCAACGTGCTGGCGCGGCAGATGTCGGCCGACCACAACGCGACCGAGACCATCATGTTCCGCAACGGCTTCCTGACAGAGGCCGCGGCGAGCAATGTGTGGGTCGTGCACGAGGGTGCGCTGCTCGGTCCGCCCAAGAGCGAGCACGTGCTCGAAGGCATCCGCTACGAGCTGATCCGCGAGCTGTGCGAGGACATCGGTATCGCCTACAACCTGCGGCCGATCGCCGAGAGCGACGTGTCCTCGGCCGACGAACTGTTGCTGAGCTCGGCCACCAAGGAAGTGCTGCCTGTGACATCACTGGACGGCCAGCCCGTCGGCCATGGCGCGCTGCGCGGCAAGCCCGGGCCGATCTACGCGCGGCTGTTCCAGGCGTATCAGCGCGCCAAGGCCGCGCAGGCCCTGTGACGCATTCGGATCAAAGACTAGCGATGCAAGAGAATCTACCCGACCAATCGCTGATTGAGTACCCGTCGAGTTTCCCGATCAAGGTGATGGGCTTGAACGCGGACGGCTTCGTTCACGCGATCACATTGATCGCCGAGAAGTTCGACCCGGCCTTCGATGCCACCACCGTCGAGTTGCGCCCGAGCAAGGGCGACAAGTACCTCGGAGTGACGGTGACCGTCACCGCCACCAGCCGCGAGCAACTCGATGAGCTCTACCGCACGCTGAGCACGCACCCGATGGTGAAGATGGTGTTGTGACGGCGGCCATCCAACGCCTCGGGCGTGTGGCTTACGAGCCGACGGTCGCCGCGATGCGTGCCTTTACCGAGGCGCGCACGGCCGATGCGCCGGACCAGATCTGGGTTTGCGAACACCCACCCGTCTACACGCAAGGCCTGGCCGGAAAGCCCGAGCATGTGATGGATGCGCACGGCATCCCTGTTGTGCAGACCAACCGCGGCGGGCAGGTCACGTACCACGGTCCGGGGCAGGTGGTGGCATACCCGCTGGTCGACCTGCGGCGCCTGAACATATACGTCAAGGAATACGTCTACCGGCTCGAGCAAGCGGTGATCCGGACGCTGGAGCACGTCGGTGTCACTGGCCACCGCGTCGCGGGCGCCCCCGGCATCTATGTGCGGCTGGCCGATCCGTTCGGTCACGCGACGCTCACTGGACCGCGCATCGACCCGTTCGAAGGCCTGGGCAAGATCGCCGCGCTGGGCATCAAGGTCAGCCGCCATTGCACTTACCACGGCGTGGCGCTCAACGTGGCGATGGACCTGCAACCCTTTGACGGCATTGACCCTTGCGGCTATGCCGGGTTGCAAACGGTGGACCTTTCTACAATCGGCGTTCAGGTG
>JANYBE010000510.1 GCA_025360945.1 Rhizobacter sp.
GTGCTGCCGGCCGGGCAGGAGCTGTTCCGCATGATTCGACAGGGCCGGCTCGAATGGCGTGCCGAGGTCGCAGCCAATGACATGGCCTCGCTCCAGCCCGGCATGGCCGCGCTCGTTTCGGCCGGCGCCGCGCCTGCCATCAAGGGCACGGTGCGGATTGTCGCGCCGACCGTCGATCCGCAGACACGCAATGGGATCGTCTATGTGAACCTGCCGGTGACCGCAGGATCAGGCGCGGCTCGCGCCGGAATGTTCGCGCGCGGCGAATTCGAGATCGGCAGCGGCTCGGGGCTGACGCTGCCGCAAAGCGCGGTGCTGTTGCGCGACGGCTTCAGCACGGTGCTGCGTGTCGGGCCGGACTCGAAGGTGTCGCAGGCCAAGGTCAGCGTCGGCCGGCGTGTCGGCGACCGCATCGAGATCACCGGTGGGCTGGACGTGAACGCGCGCGTGGTCGCGTCGGGTGCGGGCTTCCTTGCCGAGGGCGACACGGTGCGTGTCGTCGCGGCCTTGCCCGTGGCAGCCGCGTCCGCAGCGAAGTGAGGCAAGCCACGTGAACGTCTCCGCCTGGTCGATCCGCAACCCGATCCCGGGGATGCTGCTTTTCATCATGCTCACGCTGATGGGCTTGATGGCCTTCAAGGCCATGAAGATCCAGAACTTCCCCGACATCGATCTGCCCACGGTCACGGTTACGGCATCTCTGCCCGGTGCGTCGCCGTCGCAGCTCGAGACCGAAGTCGCGCGCAAGATCGAGAATTCGCTCGCTACGCTGCAAGGCGTCAAGCACATCTACACCACAGTGCAAGACGGCAGCGCGACCATCACGACCGAGTTCCGCCTTGAAAAGCCAACGCAGGAGGCGGTCGACGATGTGCGCGCCGCGGTTGCGCGCGTGCGCTCCGACCTGCCGGGCGATCTGCGTGATCCGGTCGTCACCAAGATGGAGCTGGCGGGCGCGCCGATCCTGACCTACACGATCGCCTCGCCGCGCATGGACGACGAGACCCTTAGCTGGTTTGTCGACAACACGGTGACGAAGAGCCTGCTCAGCGTGCGCGGCGTCGGCGCAGTCGCGCGCGTCGGCGGCGCGACGCGCGAGGTTCGCGTCGAGCTCGACCCGCTGCGGTTGCAGGCGCTGAATGCCACCGCGGCCGACATCTCGCGCCAGTTGCGCATGACGCAGCAGGAAGCCTCGGGCGGCCGCACCGATGTCGGCGGTGCCGAGCAGTCGGTGCGCACGATCGCCACCGTCAAGTCGGCCGACGAACTCGCCCGTATGGAGCTCACGTTGAGCGATGGCCGACGCATTCGCCTCGACCAGGTCGCGAACGTTCTCGACACGGTTGCTGAAAAGCGCTCGGCCGCGCTGCTCAACGGCAAACCCGTCGTGGGCTTCGAGATCACCCGCACGCGCGGCGCGGGCGAGACCGAGGTCGCGGCCGGCGTGCGCAAGCAGCTCGACGTACTGAAGGCGGCCAACCCCGAGATCGTGATCACAGAGGCCTTCAACTTCGTCGACCCGGTGCAGGAGAACTACGACGGCTCGATGCTGCTGATGTACGAGGGCGCGGCGCTCGCGGTGCTGGTGGTGTTCCTTTTTCTGCGCGACTGGCGCGCCACGCTGGTTGCGGCCACCGCGCTGCCGCTGTCGATCATCCCTGCGTTCGGCGCGATGTACCTGTTCGGCTTCACGCTCAACGGTGTCACGCTGCTTTCGCTATCGCTAGTGGTCGGCATTCTGGTCGACGACGCGATCGTCGAGATCGAGAACATCATGCGCCATCTGCGCATGGGCAAGTCGCCGTTCAAGGCCGCAATGGAGGCGGCCGACGAGATCGGTCTGGCGGTGATCGCGACGACATTCACGCTGATCGCGGTGTTCCTGCCGACCGCGTTCATGGCCGGCGTGCCGGGCAAGTTCTTCGTGCAGTTCGGATGGACGGCGGCGATCGCGGTGTTCATGTCGCTGGTGGTGGCGCGCATGCTCACGCCGATGATGTCGGCCTACATGCTGAAGCTGCCGACGAAGCCGCACGTCGAAGGCCGCTGGGTCGCGATCTACATGAGCTGGGTCAAGGGCGCGCTGAAGCATCGCGTCTGGACGACCATCGCGGCGACGATGTTTCTGGTCGGCTCGTTCATGCTGGTGCCGCTGCTGCCAACCGGATTCATCCCGCCGGACGATCTTTCGCAGACGCAGGTCTCGATCTCGCTGCCGCCGGGCGCGACCTTTGCGCAGACTTTCGCGACCGTCGAGGCGGCGCGCGAGATCGTGCAGCAGAACAAGGACGTGAAACTGGTCTACACGGCCGTCGGCGGCGGCAACACCGGTGCCGACCCGTTCGCACCGGGCGGCGCGGCCCAAGTGCGTGAGGGGACGTTGACGATCAACATGACGCCGCGCGGCGAGCGTCACGGCGTGAAGAAGCAGGTCGTCGAACAGCAGCTGCGCGACGCGCTCGCAGTGCTGCCGGGCGCGCGAATCAAGGTCGGCTTCGGCGGCTCGAACGAGAAGTACGTTCTCGTGCTGGCCGGCGAAGATGGCGACGCACTCGGCGCGCACGCGCGCAAGGTCGAGCAGGAGCTGCGCACGATTCCCGGCATCGGCAGCGTCGTGTCGACCTCCAGCCTGGTGCGTCCCGAGCTGATCGTTCGTCCCGACTCGGCGCGTGCAGCCGATCTGGGCGTCACGTCGGCGGCGATTGCCGACACGCTGCGCATCGCCACCGCGGGCGACTACGATCAGGCCCTGGCCAAGCTCAACCTGAGCCAGCGCCAGGTGCCCATCGTCGTAATACTCAAGGCCGATGCGCGCACCGACCTCGACCTGCTCTCGCGTCTGGCTGTGACCGGCGCGCGCGGGCCGGTGATGCTGGGCAACGTTGCCACGCTCACCATTGACAGCGGCCCGGCGCAGATCGACCGCTACGACCGCCAGCGCAACATCAACTTCGAAATTGAGCTGAACGGCCAGCCGCTCGGCCAGGTCGAGAAGGACGCGCAGGCGTTGCCAAGTCTGAAGAACCTGCCGGCCGGCATCACGCAGGCGACGGTGGGTGACGCCGAGGCGATGGGCGAGCTGTTCGCCAGCTTCGGCTTGGCAATGCTGACCGGCGTGCTGTGCATCTACGTCGTTCTGGTGCTGCTGTTCCACGACTTTGTGCAGCCGGTGAGCATTCTCGGCGCGCTGCTGCTGGCGATCCCCGGCGCGTTCCTCGCGCTGTTCATCACGCACACGGCGCTGTCGATGCCGTCGATGATCGGGCTCATCATGCTGATGGGCGTGGCCTCGAAGAACTCGATCCTGCTGATCGAGTACGCGATCATGGCGCGGCGCGACATGGGCATGAACCGCATGGAGGCGCTGCTCGATGCCTGCCACAAGCGCGCCCGGCCGATCGTGATGACGACGATCGCGATGGGCGCCGGCATGATGCCGATCGCGCTGGGCATCGGCACCGACCCGAGCTTTCGCGCGCCAATGGCGATCGTCGTGATCGGCGGCCTGATCACCTCGACCTTCATCAGCTTGCTGGTGATCCCCGTGATCTTCAGCGTGGTCGACGACGTGGTGCAGTGGACGCGGCGCCTCACGCACCGCAAGCCGGTTGCGGACGCCGCGCCGGGCGCGGTCGATACGCCCTGAGGCCTTTAGACCAGCGAGCCCGCCAACACCGCGACCGCGACGGCACACGCGCCCAGCAGCATCAGGACCCAATTGGGCGCCGATCCGTGCGGCACGCCGAGGTACCGGTGACGATGTTTGTCAGTCATGTGAACTCCAGCTACAGGTGCGCGGTCGCATTTCACGTTTGGGCGAACAGGGCCGCCCATCAAAGCGCGCGCTGACGAGGCAGAGCGAGCTTCGTGCCAGCGCCGTCGTTCAGGCATTGCGATGCGTCGCGGCGGTGGAGAGGATCACCGCGACGGGCAGGGACTGGGTGGTGAGCATGGCAGTGCTTCCGGCCGAATCAGGCTTGCGGCAGCTCCGAACCTGCAGAGCCGCGCTCGCATGGGCCATGCTTGAGTTCACGACGGCGCTGGAGTCTCGAGGATGACGATTTCAACGTAAAGATTTGCGTTGCACCGAGCGAGCGAGAAGTCGTTGACCGCGCGAAGCTCGGGACTGAACCCTAGCCGCGCACCCCGTCGGGCAACTCGATCTTGACCTCGAGCACCTCGAGGTTGTCCTGGCGCTCGAGATGAACCTTAATGTCCTCGGCCTTGATCGACACGTACTTCGAGATCACCGCGACCAGCTCGCGCTGCAGTGCGGGCAGGTAGTCCGGGCGACTCGCGCCGCGGCCGCTGCGCTCGTGCGCGAGGATGATCTGCAAACGCTCCTTGGCGACGCTCGCGGTCTTCTTCTTTTCGCCCAGCAGAAAGGAAAGGAGGGACATGCGCTTACCTCCCGCCGAACACGCGCTTGAAGAAGCCCGGGCGCGCGGCATCGGTGAAGCGCATCGGGCGGCTCTCGCCGAGAAAGCGCGCGACGATGTCCTTGTAGGCCTCGGACACGTCGGTGCCCTTCATGTGCACCGCCGGCACACCCTGGTTCGAGGCATCGAGCACGGTCTCGGACTCGGGCACGACGCCGATCAGTTCGATGCGCAGGATCTCCTTGATGTCGTCGAGCGACAGCATCTGTCCGCCCAGCACCCTGTTCGGGTTGTAGCGCGTGATTAAGAGGTGCTCCTTGATCGGCTCCTTGCCGTCGATCGCGCGCTTCGTCTTCGAGGCCAGCATGCCGAGGATGCGGTCGGAGTCGCGCACCGACGAGACCTCGGGGTTGGTGACGACCAGCGCTTCATCGGCGAAATGCATCGCCATCAGCGCACCGGTTTCGATGCCGGCCGGCGAGTCGCAGACGATGTACTCGAAGCCCATCGCCGTCAGGTCGTTCAGCACCTTCTGGACACCCTCTTGCGTCAGCGCGTCCTTGTCGCGCGTCTGCGAGGCGGCGAGCACGAACAGGTTGTCGCATTGCTTGTCCTTGATCAGTGCCTGGTTCAGGTTCGCCTCTCCCTGAATGACGTTGATCAGGTCATACACCACGCGGCGCTCGCAGCCCATGATGAGGTCGAGGTTGCGCAAGCCGACGTCGAAGTCGATCACGGCGGTCTTGTGGCCGGCCAGCGCGAGGCCGGACGCGAAGCTGGCGCTGGTGGTGGTCTTGCCCACACCGCCCTTGCCGGAGGTCACCACGACGATCTTGGTCATTGGTTCAGAGTCCTTTCAATCGATGTTCAGTGGCCGCACGACGAGCTTCTCGCCGTCCAGACTCACCTGCCCCGGCTTGCCCAGCACATCGGCGGGCAACTCGGTTTCGGTGGTGCGGTAGATGCCGGCAATCGAGAGCAGCTGCGGCTCCATGCACGTCGCGAAGATGCGCGCACCGGTGTCGCCCATCGCGCCGGCGAGCGCGCGGCCGCGCAGCGGCCCGTAGACGTGGATGTTGCCGTCGGCGATGACCTCGGCGCCGTGGCTCACGACGGCGAGCACGACCAGGTCGCCGCCCTTGGCGTAGACGCGCTGGCCGGAGCGCAGCGGCTTGTCGACGATCAGCGTCGTGCGCGCGTGCGGCGCGGCTTCGTCGGCATCGAGGGCCGTCGGCGCGGCGGGCGTATCTTCCGGCGCGAAGCTGCGCACCGGCAGCGCGGGTGCGGCATGGCCGTGCGCTTCGCTCAGGCCCGCCGCGAGCGCGTCCTCCATCTGCTGAGCGTTGCCCGCCTTGACGGCGACTGGCAGCATCTTGTGGCCGCGCAGCAGGTGCGCCAGCACGACGAAATCGATGGTCCCGGTCGCCTCGCGAACCTGCGAGAGGTCGATCGCCACCGGATCCTGGTCGAACAGATCGGGAGCGTCGCCGAAGCGCTCGTCCAGCGCCTGCGACAGCAGAGCGAGATCGGTCGTCTTGAGCACCACCGCCACCAGCGAGAGGCTGGCGCTTTTCAGTTCGAAGGCGGCCGACGCGAAAGAGACAGGAGAAACAACAGCCATGGATGCATGCAGCGGGTAAGGTCGCGAGTTTACCGGCTGTGCATGACGACCTTGCACCCCGAAGTCGTTTGCAAATGTGCGAGGCAGAGCGGCCCGCCGCGCGGTCGCTGGTCCTAGTGGTTCAGCCGGATCGAGTCGATGATGCCACTGGTGATCGCGACCAACATGAACA
>JANYBE010000538.1 GCA_025360945.1 Rhizobacter sp.
CACGTGGCCGGCGATGGCCGGCAGCCACTGCGGTTCAATCGCGGCGATGCTGCGACCGAACAGCCGCGTCGTCTCGACCAGCTCGGCCGCGACGATCCAGCGCCCCGGCTTCTTAGCCAGGTTCGCGCCCGGGTGCTTGTAGAAGCGGATGCCGCGCGCACCCAGGTACCACTCGTCCTCGTCACTCTTTAGCCCGATGTTGCCAAGCAGGCCGGCGAGCATCGCGAGGTGGATCTGCTCGTAGGTGGCAGGTGCGCCGTTCAGCCGCCACTTGTGTTCGGCCACCACCGTGTGCAACTGCGAATGGATGTCGCGCCACTCGCGCACGCGGCGCGGCGAGATGAAGTTCTCACGCAGCAGCTGTTCCTGCTTGCGCACGGAGACCTTGTGTTCGCCCTGCCCTCCTTTGGCGTCCTCAAGCCACTTCCAGAGTTTGAGATCGCCGATGAACTCGCTCTTCTCGTCGTCGAACTTCTTGTGTGCCGCGTCGGCGGCCTGCTGCTGTTCGAGCGGCCGGTCGCGCACGTCCTGCACGCTGAACGCGCTGGCGATGATCAGCACTTCGGTCAGCGCATCGCGCGTGCGCGCCTCAAGGATCATGCGGCCGACGCGCGGGTCCAGCGGCAGGCGCGCGAGCTCGACGCCAATCGGCGTGAGCTCGTTGAACTCGTCCACGGCGCCGAGCTCTGCCAGCAACTGGTAGCCGTCGGCGATCGCCCGCTTGGGTGGCGGTTCGAGGAACGGGAAGTCCTCGACCGTGCCCAGGCTCAGCGACTTCATGCGCAGGATCACGCCGGCCAGCGACGAACGCAGGATCTCGGGGTCGCTGAATGGCGGCCGACCGGCGAAGTCCTTCTCGTCGTACAAGCGGATGCAGATGCCGTCGCTGACGCGCCCGCAACGCCCTGCCCGCTGGTTCGCCGCCGCTTGGCTGATCGGCTCGACCAGCAGCTGCTCGACCTTGCTGCGGTAGCTGTACCGCTTCACGCGCGCGGTGCCGGCGTCGACAACGAACTGGATGCCGGGCACCGTTAGCGAGGTCTCGGCCACATTCGTCGCGAGCACGATGCGGCGCGCGCTGTGCGACTCGAAGATGCGGTCCTGCTCTTGCTGGCTCAGGCGCGCGAACAAGGGCACGACCTCGACGCCGGGCGGGTGGTGCTTGCGCAGATGATCCGCTGCCTCGCGGATCTCGCGTTCGCCGGGCAGGAACACGAGCACGTCGCCACTGCCTTCGCGCCACAACTCGTCGACGCCAGCGCTGATCGCGTCATTCAGGTCGAACTCACGGCTCTCTTGATAAGGCCGCCAGCGCTGCTCGACCGGGAACAGGCGACCCGACACCTGAATCACCGGCGCTGGCACGTCGCCCGCCGAGAAGTGCCGCGCGAAACGGTCCGCGTCAATCGTCGCCGAAGTCACGACGATCTTCAGGTCCGGCCGGCGCGGCAGTATCTGTCGCAGGTGCCCGAGCAGGAAGTCGATGTTCAGGCTGCGCTCGTGCGCCTCGTCGATGATGATCGTGTCGTAGGCACGCAGCAAAGGGTCGGTCTGCGTCTCGGCAAGCAAGATGCCATCCGTCATCAACTTGACGCTCGCGCCGGGCTGCAGTCGGTCCTGGAACCGGACCTTGAAGCCGACGATCTCGCCGAGCGGCGTCTTCAGTTCCTCGGCGATGCGCTTGGCAACGCTCGACGCAGCGATGCGGCGCGGCTGCGTGTGGCCGATCAGCTTGCCGGTATAGGCCTTGCCGCGGCCGAGCTGCAGCGCGATCTTCGGCAGCTGCGTCGTCTTGCCAGAGCCGGTCTCGCCGCAGACGATCACGACCTGGTGTTCGCGCAGCGTCCGGCCGATCTCGTCGCGTCGCGCGGAAACAGGGAGCGACTCGGGGAACGTGATCGGCGGCAGCGGATTGCCCAGAGACGGACGCGGCAGACTCAAAGCGTCGTCCACCCGTTCGTCACCGCGATCTTCAGCAGCTCGCTCGCCGAATCGACGCCGAGCTTGCGCCGCAGACTGAGCCGGTGGGTCTCGACCGTGCGCACACTGATGTCGAGCTCACGCGCGATCAGCTTGTTGCTGCGGCCATGCGCGAGCAGCAGCAGCACCTCGTGCTCGCGCGCCGTGAGCTGGGGCGGCGTTGCGCCGACCAGTGCCGCAAGATTCTGCAACTGCGCACTGAAGTAGTTGCCGCCAGCCCAGACCGCGCTGATCGCCGCGAGGATCTCCTCGGTGGGCGACTCCTTCAGCACGTAGCCACGCGCACCGGCGCGAATCGCGCTCAGCACGTATTCGCGGTTGTCGTACATGCTCAGCATCAGCACGCGGATGCTGGGGTGGCGCTGGCGTAGCACGGTCGCGAGCTCGATGCCGTTCATGCCGCGCATGCCGACATCGACGAGCATGAGGTCGGGCGCGTCGGCGGCCGCGAGTTCGAGTGCCTGGGCCCCACTCGCGGCCTCGCCGATCACCAGCAGGCCCGGCACGACCGAGAGCCTTGCGCGCAGGCCATCCCGCACGAGCGAGTGGTCGTCAACGATCACGAGCCGGACGACATGCGCCGTCATGCCGCGACCAGCGGAAAGCTCGCGATCAGCGCCGTGTGCCCCGGCTGCGAAATCAGCGCGAAGCTGCCGCCGTTGCGCTCGACACGCTCGCGCATGTTGGTCAGGCCGATACCGCGGTCCTTGCTCAGCTCGATGTTCTTCACGTCGAAGCCGACGCCGTCGTCGGTGATGCGCAGCACCAGCTTGTCGTCGCTGTCGTCGAGCCGGATGTCGATGTGCGTGGCCTGCGCGTGGCGCTCGACATTGCGCAGCGCCTCCTGGGCGACACGGAACAGGCTCACGGCCTGCAGCTCGGGCAGGCGTTCCTCGTGCACCCGCGGCGAGACGCGCACCTTGAGTCCGCTGCGTTCGGCGAGTTCGTTGCCGATGTGCTCCAGCGCGGCCGGCAGGCCGAGGTCGTCGAGCAAGGCAGGTCGCAGGTCGTGCGAGATGCGGCGCACTTCGGTGATGGCTTTGGACAGCGCACTGATCTCCTTGTCAATCGCCGTCACCGGCGCATCGCCCGGATGCGCGAGGCGGTGGCCGACCAACTCGAACTGGTACTTGATCGACACCAGCAGCTGGCAGATGTGGTCATGGAGCTCGCGCGAGACGCGCGCGCGCTCCTCTTCCTGCGAACTCACGACGCGATGCGCCAGCGCCTTGAGCTTGCGGTCAGCCTGGCGCTGTTCGCTGATGTTGAGCGCGATGCCGCCTGAGAACACCGCGAGCGCGGCGATCATCGCCACCGTCGCGAGGCCGAGCAGCGTCTGGCGCACGCTCTCGAGCAGGTTGCCGCGCAGCCGGGCGGCGGCCACATCGACGTCGTCGAGGTAGATGCCGGTGCCCAGCATCCAGCCCCAGCGCGGCAGCTCGATCGAGTAGCCGAGCTTGCGCTCGATCTTGCCGGTCGAGGGCTTGGGCCACAGGTAGCGCTGAAAGCCACCGCCCTCCTTTGCGCGTGCGATCAGCTCGCGGATCACGTAGGTGCCGTCGCTGTCGCGCATGTTCCAGAGGTTCGTGCCAACGATGTCGGGCTGGCGCGGATGCACCAGACTGTGGCCGTCGTTGGCGTAGACGTAGAAGTAGCCGTCGTCGCCGAAGGTCATGTTGCTCAGGATCGCCTTGGCCTGCTCCTTGGCCG